>JANNFJ010000613.1:0-7297 GCA_031379725.1 Calothrix sp. OTE_75_metabat_31 | reverse complement strand
GTCGTTGATTCAATTTGAGGGAATTGAGTTACTTGAGGTGTCGGTTGTTCGTCGGGGATTGGTGTTGGGAATTGTATTGGAAACTTGATTGATTCAGGTGATTTGCGTATAGATTTTGGAATCGGTGGGGGGGTAGAAAGTTTTTGTGGTATTTGCCCTGGAAATTGTCTTGGTTGGGGAAGTAGTAATGGTTTTTCTCGGTTTGGTTGTGGTGCAGGTGCGATGTCAGTAAAAGGTTCTTGTTGTTCGGTTGCTACTCCTGCGATTAATATTTGCCCGATAGTTTTGCCGTCGCTATTGGTAATGGATAAATTAGCTTGATGTTTACCACTTTGTACAGGTGCAAAAATAATCGAAATATTGCAGCTTCGATTGGGTGCTATGCTACTCGGACAAGTGTTTGAGCTTATTTCAAAATCGCCTTGCTGATTTAAGCTTTGCATATCACTAAGTTGTAATAATATTGAACCTTTGTTAATAATCGTTACATTCTGCTTTTGACTGCGAGTGTTAACTGCTTGGTCGGGAAAGTTGAGATTTTGAGGATTTAACCTCAACGTTATTTTATTTGGCTTTGAATTTGACTTTTGGGTACTAACCAGATTTGATGTTGGGGGTGTTTTTAATTGCGTCATGTAGAAAGCCAAACTGCCTGCTAATCCTAAAGACAATAAGGAAACTATTGCTATTAGATTCGGCTTTAATTTGGGATTGGTCGGTTTATACACAAATGCAACTTGGGGTAAATCTTTTTCGGGTGTGGACGGTACTACCGTTATACTGCTAACGGGTAAGAATTGGACTTAATATAGAACCCCTCTCCAAACCTCTCCCCGTCCACGGGGAGAGGCTTAAGAGCTTATTTATTTGCTAACGAAAAAGTATAATATCTAGCCGTTTTTAGTATAACAGCTTAAAATTTTGACTTGTAATTTTAATCTTGACAAATTTCATCGACTGTAGGTTTATACGTTATATGAGTTTCATAAAAAATATCAAACAACGATTGTAATAAATCGCTGACAGATTGATAAACAGCATCAAAGTAAACTGCACCATCGGGAAATGCGGTTGAAGGTTGAATAAAATATGTTAAATGACGCAGTAAAACCGACTTACCTAAGCTCAAACCACCGTAAAATTCCACCGACTGGTTAGATTCGAGTGATGCGATCGCGCTTTTAATTTGAGTCAATCATCCAATCACTTATGCGGCATGATGTGTAATAGCAAATCCCAAACAGCAATTTATTCGATGGGGAGAAACCGGACATTAATTCTGCAAACTGTTCTGAGCTTAAAACCTCGGCTTGACCATTGCGCTGGATTTTCATTGCTTGCTTTTGTGGTAACTTGCTAAAATAATATTTTAGCAAGTCCTAATCCCTTTATCCCAACACTTGCAATTTTTCTCCCACCACGACTTAAGCTCACCTTATCAATCAAGCGCTCCCAAATCCGCATTCCATCGTCGAAGCATAAGTCTTGGCTGATGTTTGGTTTAAAAAATCAGGTATTTTATGCATACAAGGTTACAAAGCCGAAAGGTGTTATAACCAATCAAGTGCAGTAGTCGATGAGTTTTTAAGCATCTTGGCTAAACACAAAAGATAATCCCAAACGAGTAAAGTTTTTCAGACTTGCGGTTCGTGCATTCTCGCATCCTCTTTACATCGAGTTTGAAATATAAATAACCCTTTATACCGATGGGATACGCGGGTTAACTTTGTGTAACCATCTACACTGGGTTCGTCCAATTAGATTGCCAAAGGGATGCGGTAACATCGAAACTCGTTGCGAACGAGGTTTTGGTTTACTGATTTCCCCGTTTTCAAGGCTGATTATATTCCCATAAACCGCATCCACCTGCATCGAAACCTTACCAATCGTCAATCGTCCGTCGATTTCGGCTCCATCGACTTTTACTTGAGGTAAATTTTGCCCTGACTGATGTGGATTGGTTTTCACAAAAACCTCGTAAAGGATGTAAGGATACGCTCAATTGCAGTCTGACTACACAACGTCCCCAGTATGCCTGATGAAACCGTTATTTTTTAATACAG
This sequence comes from Calothrix sp. OTE_75_metabat_31, assembly GCA_031379725.1. Classification (GTDB taxonomy): domain Bacteria; phylum Cyanobacteriota; class Cyanobacteriia; order Cyanobacteriales; family Nostocaceae; genus JANNFJ01. The sequence continues at coordinate 5,234 of JANNFJ010000613.1, read as the reverse complement.
GCAAATTAACTGACTTCAGCAAAATTTATTGTTGCCAAGCCGGAAAGTTTTGTCCATATCTACACGGACAGGCAGGATGCCTATCCTACGATTCTTTTCAACATTTTGATTTAATTTCCAATCTTTACTTAATGGTTATAGTTAAGTTGCGAATTCGCTCTAAAAAAGCATATTTTTACCCCTGTAAGATTATACAGGATTTTTTTGCCAATCAACTGTATCAAACTTAACCTCGAAAAAACGCCGTTATTACGTTATCTCATTCGCATTAATTTTAGACTATTGATATGAATGTCATTAATTTATGACAAAAAAGGCAATTTTAGTAAACTAAAAATAAATAAGATGTATTTATATTACTAAATACTGAAGTAAAAAGTTATCCAAGTCACTAATAGTTTTAAGTATACTGAGAATGTCATTGGAACAAGCAAATAATTGATGGTACTATTTAGCTGCTATAGAAATAATATAAAGTAGTGAGCATCATCAAATTCGCAAGAGCAACAGCCTAAAATTGAAGTTGCACTGATTGCTTGGTCAGTTGAGAATAAGTAGGGCTTAAGCGCGGGGAAATAAACGTGAGTGATGGATTCGATTACGATTTAGTGATTATCGGTGCTGGAGTTGGCGGACATGGTGCAGCCCTCCACGCTATTAGTTGTGGTTTGAAGACAGCGATAGTAGAAGCCAACGACATGGGTGGAACCTGCGTCAATCGCGGTTGTATTCCCTCGAAAGCCTTGCTAGCAGCTTCGGGACGAGTACGCGAGTTGCGTAATGCCCACCATCTCAAGTCGCTGGGTATTCAAATTGGGAATGTTGAGTTTGACCGAAGTGCGATCGCATCCCATGCAAACAACCTGGTGGCAAAAATCCAAGGCGATTTAACCAATTCACTCAAACGGTTAGGAGTCGATATTATTCGCGGTTGGGGTAAAGTTGTCGGCAATCAAAAGGTCGCTATTACTAATCCCAGTGGAGAAATAACTTTAACTGCCAAAGACATCATTCTTTCTACTGGTTCAATTCCATTTGTGCCTCCAGGTATTGAGGTGGATGGGAAAACGGTATTTACCAGCGACCAAGGAGTGAAGTTAGAAACATTACCCGATTGGGTGGCAATTATTGGTAGCGGCTATATTGGGTTGGAATTTTCCGATGTGTACTCGGCACTCGGTTGCGAAATCACCATGATTGAAGCCCTTGACCAGTTAATGCCGGGATTCGACCGGGATATTGCCAAGCTAGCTGAACGAGTATTAATAACCGGACGCGATATCGAAACCCATGTTGGTATTTATGCCAAGCGGGTTATTCCTGGTTCGCCAGTGGTAATTGAATTAGCTAACTTCAAAACCAAAGAAGATGTTGATGTAATTGAAGTTGATGCTTGTTTGGTGGCAACAGGACGCATCCCCGCAACCATTAACCTGGGTTTAGAGTCAATAGGTGTCGAACTCGACCGCCGCAATTATATTCCTGTCAATGACAGCATGGCAGTATTGAGCGGTGGTGAAACCGTACCGCATTTATGGGCAATTGGTGATGCTACAGGTAAAATGATGCTGGCACATGCAGCTTCCGCACAGGGTATTGTCGCAGTCGAAAATATTTGTGGCAGAAGTCGGGAAGTCGATTATGATAGTATCCCCGCAGCCGCATTTACCCATCCCGAAGTTAGTTATGTGGGTATGACTGAAACAGTAGCACGAGATTTTGCCAAAGAATCGGGGTTTGAAGTTGGAATTTCTAAAAGTTATTACAAAGGTAATTCTAAAGCACTAGCCGAGGGAGAAGCCGATGGCATGGCAAAGGTGATATATCGCAAAGACACGGGGGAAGTATTGGGAGTGCATATTTTCGGATTGCACGCTTCCGACATTATTCACGAAGCATCTTTGGCGATCGCACATCGTCAAAGCGTTCACACTCTCGCACACCTAGTCCACGCACACCCCACACTTTCGGAAGTATTGGACGAAGCTTATAAACGTGCCGCAGCTTAGGGAGTAGGGAGTAGGGAAGAAGAGGGAGAGGGGGAGAAGAGGAGAGGGGGAGAAGGGGTAAAACTTCATCCACAGGATTAACCTAATTTATTTACTCTCCACTCTCCCCATCTCCCCACCTCCCCACCTCCCCATCTCCCCATCTCCCGACCTCCCCATCTCCCCACTCCCTCTAATTATGCAAATCCGTCGTCGTCAACCCAGCATACCCATCAACGTATCAATATTGCAGTATCAATCAGCCATCCCGGATGCTGCACCAAACAGTATTTTGGAAGAAATTGTTTGGCAAAAAGAAGTTGAAGTCGAACAAATGCGTGAAAAAAGACCGTTGAGAGAGTTGCAAAAACAATTACCCATTGCACCCCCAGTTCGTGATTTTATTGCCGCACTCACCAAGGCCAAAACTCATCCCGCATTAATCGCCGAAGTCAAAAAAGCTTCACCAAGTAAAGGTGTTATTCGTGCTGATTTTGACCCGGTGGAAATTGCTCAACAGTACGAACGTGGAGGGGCTGCCTGTCTTTCGGTACTGACAGATAAAAAATATTTCCAAGGTAGTTTTGAAAACTTAGGTCTGGTTCGTGATTCAGTAAAATTACCGTTGCTATGCAAAGAATTTATTATCTATCCTTACCAGATGTATTTGGCACGAATTAAAGGTGCTGATGCAGTTTTGCTAATTGCTGCGATTCTTAGCGACCAAGATTTACAATACTTCATCAAAATTGCCAAAACCATGAAAATGGCAGCATTGATTGAAGTTCACACTTTAGAGGAACTCGACCGGGTGCTAACTTTGGATGGTGTTTCCCTGGTGGGAATCAATAATCGCAATTTGGAAGATTTTTCAGTCGATTTGCAAACCACCTGTAAATTACTTGCAGCTAGAAGCAACCAGCTAATAGAACGTAATATTATTGTTGTCAGCGAATCTGGGTTGCATACCCCTGATGATTTAAAAATTGTTGCTAATTGCGGCACCGGTGCCGTATTGATTGGTGAATCCCTTGTCAAACAACCCGATATTGAAGCTGCGGTAAAGAAACTCTTTGTTGAATCTTTATCACCAACCGAATCAACCCTTTAACCAAATTGTTGTCGGCTGTGTCACAATTTTGAATAGCAATCAACTTGCTCGCTTCTTTTCAAACCACCCTACAACAGAAAATTGTAAATCAACTTCATGGAGCAAATCCCCCTGCCTTCACCTATCCATTACGAGATGCTGTTGCAAATGTTGGAACGACAAACGATGTCAGCAGTCAATCAAAACCCAGCACTGCGGCAGCAGGTTAATCAATTAATCATCACTTTGCGTAAAGCTGCTGTCCAACAAAAACACCTCGAAGAAATTTGCCAGTTTTCCGCAATGGAAGTCGAACACCGTTGGTCACTCAATCATGTCAATGTTGCTAAAGTTGCGTCTCCTGAGTAACCAAATACTACTTTACTTCCTTCTTGTGGGGATTACCTCGTAACTACTCCCTACTCTCTAACCAACAAAAAAGCGGGCTGAATATTCAACCCGCTTGATTGCATTTATTTTTTTCAAAATCGAAACTAGTACAGTCAATTTTTTTGGTTATCAGCCTTGGCAATTGATGCAGTTGATGTGAAATAGAGAGCATCTCAAAACCGAGTAATCCGTAGCGAGTGTGAACCAGACCACCCAAAATATAGGGTAAACGTTATTTGAGTCATGATACCTTGGGGTTCGCTAGCCTCCCGCTCTATCGCTACTGATTAAATATTCCGAAAGGGAAGTGTCTTTAGCCTAACAAGCTCAGATAACCGGGTTGAAGCAAACATTACTTAGAAATAAGGACTGGTCAAACCGACCAAAAACAATCAATGTCTAATTTCGTTTTTCTAATTGATTCTAACAAAACGCCGATGAATCCGATTCATCCAAGTCAAGCCAGTAAACTTTTAGAGTCTGGGAAAGCTGCCGTTTTTAGACGTTACCCATTTACTTTAATAATGAAACGTGTAGTAGACAATATCGTAGTTTATCCATTAACTCTAAAAATAGATCCAGGTTCTAAAGTCACTGGTTTCGCTTTAGTAAATAATCGGAATGAAGTTATATTCGGAATGGAATTACATCACAGGGGACAAACAATTAAAGCGTCTTTAGAATCTCGTAAAAGTGTGCGTCGTGGGAGACGTGTAAGACATACTCGATATCGAAGCGCTAGATTTTTAAATCGTGTCCGTACTCCTGGATGGTTAGCACCAAGCTTAAACCACAGAGTTTTAACTACTAATACTTGGGTCAAGAAAATAATTAAATTTGCTCCAATAACCTCAATAGTTCAAGAGCTAGTTAAGTTTGATTTACAGCAAACCGAAAATCCCGAAATATCAGGTATTGAATATCAACAGGGAGAATTAGCTGGTTACGAAGTTCGAGAATATCTACTTGAAAAGTGGGAAAGAAAATGTGCTTATTGTGATATTAAGGACATTCCTTTACAAATAGAACATATCGTACCTAAAGCGTCATGTGGGACTAACCGAATATCTAATTTATGTTTGGCTTGTGAGAAATGCAACCTCAAAAAAGGAACGGCTGATATAGAAAAAATTTTGGCTAAAAAACCAGAGGTTTTGAAAAAAATTAAAGCGCATGCAAAGCGACCATTGAAAGATGCGGCTGCGGTAAATTCGACACGATGGGCTTTGTTTAACAGCTTAAAAACAACTGGACTACCTGTGGCTACTGCCTCTGGAGGTAAAACAAAGTTTAATAGAACTCGACTCTCATTGCCTAAAGCACATTGGATTGATGCAGCATGTGTTGGTAATGTTGATGATTTAAAATTTTTGACTACTAATGTTTTAAACGTTGAATCGACAGGTCATGGTTGTAGGAGAATGTGCAGAATTAATAAATATGGGTTCCCTTGTACTACATCAAAACAAGTATTTAAACACATATCTACTGGGGATGTTGTAAAAGTAAATTTAAAAAAGGACAGAAAGAATGTTTTAGCAGGTACTTACACTGCTCGTGTTAAAACACCAACAGAGAAAGGCTGTGAGGTAGTTATAAATGGGTTTAGAATCGGGTTTTCAAATATGACAGACATAGCGATTATACATAGTAATGACGGTTACACCTATGGAGTTAATACTACGTTTAACTCCAAAATAATGAAACTAGATACCTTGACATAAACGCTCCAAAAATCGAGTAAATTTTTCTATCTCAAGAATGCT
>JANNFJ010000593.1:0-5707 GCA_031379725.1 Calothrix sp. OTE_75_metabat_31 | reverse complement strand
TGCATTGAATCTTCCATTCTGATTGCTTCTTAGTCTTTCTAGAGTCACCTTTAGTATTTCCTACTTCAACGCACCCGCCGCCAGCCGTTAGCCATTTTTAGTTATAGACGCATCTCACCCATAGGAGAAAAATATGGATTCTCAAAATGCAAAACAGGTAAGCTCAGAATTTGAGTCCGCGCTCTCTGCAATTATGCCCGATCTAGCTCAATTACTTCGGAATTATCAGGTATCAGAAATTTTAGAAATTAGTGTAGCAGGAGACGGCGTTAGTCTTGCGAGTTGCCCTTGCTGCCTTAGAAACAATAGACTGGTATGTGGTTATGCTTATGTTTATACGCAGCCTGAGGATGCCGACAACACATTAGGGCTAACTCTTGCGAAAGCACGACAGTTGTGTGAAGATGTTGGCTCAAAATTGTCTGAGCTTTGGGCTTCTTTAAGTCCATCTGTCCAGGAATTTTCTAGTAGAGATTTTTATTATAGTCTACTAGTCGATCCAGCTACAGCAGATACTGAACAGAAAACGGTTTGTAAATGGCTCAAAGAAAATAGTCTTCAGTGTTCTAATACGTGAGTATTGTCAGTATAATTCAAATATTTTGCTCGTGCGATTCGGAAAATTTTGTGTTGAAATCATGCTCCAAGTGAGTCACTCTATGCTTCCAAAAAACATCAGCAAAGTTTGGAAACTAAAACTTTTGATACCTGCGTTCGCAGGTATCATTGTTAATTCTGAACACCCGACCTATGCCCAAGTAACGCCTGACAATACGTTGGGCGTTGAGAATTCCATAGTGACTTCTAATACTAATAATGATTCTCTCCGTCTGCAAATTGAGGGTGGAGCAATTCGCGGGATCAATCTATTTCACAGCTTCCGCGATTTCAACATTGCTGAAGGGCAAAGCCTCTACATCCAAAATCCAATCGACATTACGAACATTATCAGTCGAGTGACTGGGGGCAGTTCTTCCAATATCGAAGGAACATTAGGCGTATCGGGTGGCACTGCCAATTTATTTTTACTCAATCCAAATGGGATCATCTTTGGAGCAAATGCCCGACTGGATGTTAAAGGCTCATTTGTGGCAACAACAGCAACCGCGATTCAGTTCGGTAATCAAGGCTTCTTTAGTAGTTCTGCAACCGATTTCCCAGCCTTATTAACGGTTAATCCATCGGCTTTTTTGTTCAACCAAGTCACTCCTGCACCGATTGTCAATCGTTCCACAACTCCATTAGAAGAACCGGATAGACAAGGGCTACAAGCGCCAGATGGTAAGAGTTTGCTCCTGTTAGGGGGTGAGATAAATTTTGCTGGGGGTGGTGTGAATGCGGCTGAGGGGCAGGTGGATTTGGGAGCAGTTGCAGGCATAGGAAGCGTAGGGCTAAGTATGGATGACAACAGTTTGCGCTTGACTTTTCCCGCCACGCTCAACCGAGCCGATATTTCACTAACTAACGGCGCTACAGTCAATACCAGTGGTGAAGGAGGTGGTTCCATCCAGATTTGGGGCAGAAGTGTCTTCATCAATGGCGGTTCTCAAGTTGCGGCTTCTACCCAAGGAGCAGAATCCGGAAGCGGCTTAACCTTGAATGCCTCTGAGTCTTTGGAAGTGAATGGATTTGCCCTATTTGGTAATGTATTTGGTAATATATCGACTTTGAGTTTCGGGGATGGGCAGGCTGGCGATCTGACGATCGAGACTAAAAGATTGAGTATTCGAGATGGGGCACAAATCGTATCAGGGACACTTGGCAACGGTTCAGCAGGTCAATTGACTGTGAATGCCTCCGAATCTGTTGAGGTAGCAGGTCGAGATAGCAGTGATGGCTCCAGCGGACTGGCTAGCTTTACGGGAAATGCAGGACAGGCAGGGAACCTAACCGTCAATACTAGAAGGCTAATCATCAGGGATGGAGGAGTCTTATCCACTCAGTCGCTGATTGCTGAATCTAATGATGGAAACGTTTTCCCGGTATCTGGAAAAGGTGGGAATCAAACGATTAATGCCTCTGATTCTGTAGAGTTAACAAAAGGAGGATTTATTTTCACAGCCACTAAAAGCCCTGGAGACGCAGGTAACATAACAATCAATACGGGTCGGCTGTTGGCTGAGGATAGTAGTGAAATTAGCGCACAAAGTCTAGGTTCGGGAAATGCAGGCAACATCACGGTGCAAGCACGTTCAATCATTCTCAGTAATCAATCACAAATCAATGCTGCAACTACAGCAAGTCAGGGTGGCAATATAACGCTGAAAGTGGGGGATATGTTGCTGTTGCGACAGGGTAGCTCTATTTCTGCCACGGCTGGAACGGCTCAGGCAGGGGGGGATGGCGGTAACATCACCTTTGATGGTAAGTTCATCGTGGCGATACCCAAGGAGAATAGCGACATTAGCGCCAATGCCTTCACTGGAAAAGGTGGAAACATCCAAATCAACGCCCAAGGCATCTTTGGTATTGAGTCCCGTTCAAAACCAACTGATAAAAGTGATATTACTGCCACTTCGGAACAAGGGATTTCGGGTGCAATCAATCTCAATCAACCCGATAACAGTTCCCTTCAAAACAGCTTCACTCAATTATCCCCAAACGCAATCGACACTAACGCACTGATTGCCAATAGTTGCATTGCACGAGGTAACAAGCGACAAGAAAACTCATTTACCATTACAGGTTCTGGTGCTTTACGCAATAGTCCGGGAGACGGATTAATTTCTGCCTATACAACTGGCGATGTGCGTAATGTTGAACCAATATCCCGTCCTTGGAAAAAAGGCGATCGCATCATTGAAGCACAAGGATTATATAAATTATCGGATGGGCGATCGCTCTTGAGTCGGGCTTGTAATTAAAGAAAGATTTTCTAGAAATCAATGCTATCTAAAACTTAGGCAGGACTTACGATATCCTCACAACTGGTCAGAGGTGCGTGACACCACAAACCCTAATTGAGTGTACATAATTTATCAAAGTGTCACACACCCTACGCTGATAAATGTGCCAGTTGCGTAAGTCCTATTAGATAAAAACTCAGATTATGATATAGATATAATAGTAGAAGCATTATTCAGAAAGATAATTGAGCGGGCAATATGACAACACGACAACCTCGCTACAGTAAGGAAGAATTTGCTCGTCGTGGTCACGCAATTTACGAATCTTCGGTGAAATTGCAAGTCGAAGAGGAGAATCAAGGCAAAATTGTGGCAATTGATATTGAAACTGGAGCTTTCGAGGTCGCGGACGATAGTATTACTGCTTCCAAACAATTACTTATTCGCTATCCCGATCCACAAATTTTTTGTATCCGCATTGGACATCTTGCTGTTCATCGGTTTGGTTTTCATTCTCCCGCTACGACACCAGCATGATTATTGGAAACGTCAATGCAAATCGTGAAGCAATTGTGTAATTGGTTGTGCTTGGCTTGCAACAGCAGCAACAAAAAATTCAAGTAGTTATCGACACTGGATATACAGGCTTTCTGACTCTACCACCCGCTATCATTACATCTCTTGGTCTTACTTGGTACGCCCGTCAAGATGGTATTTTGGGCGATGGTAGCTTGTGCATATTTGATGTGTACGAAGCGTCCATAATCTGGGACGGTCATACCAGGATTATTGAGGTGGATGAGGCACAAACAGACCCGTTGGTTGGGATGGGTCTAATTGGAGGATACCAGTTGCAAATCCAAGGTGTTGTTGGTGGATTGGTAACAATAACAGCGTTACCCTAAAAAGTGTATTTCCAAGGAGGATAGCGATATTAGCGCCAATTATCGGATGGGCGATCGCTCTTAAGTCAGGCTTGTAATTAAAGGAAATATTGCACAAATGACAACAATAGCATATACAGCTTTCTGCAATAGTGCGATCGCATTCCTGCATTCTCTAAGTATAAATACTGCACCCAAACATGCAGAAAAGGTCATATGTATAACCATTAGGAAAGAATACTATTGGTATTAAGAAAGAGCGAAGAGATTAGCAAACAAGCGCTCACCTCGCATTTCTCAAAAACTCTACTTTGTTTACAGTAGCCCAACTAAAAAGGAGATTAATTATGAGAACTTACACAGTCCAACCCGGTGATGACCTATCGAAAATTGCACTCGCTATGTATGGCGATGGTTCCGATGCCAATGGTCGAAAGATATATGAGGCAAACAAAGGGGTGATTGGAGAAAATCCAAATTCTCTGCGTCCTGGACAAGTTTTGCAAATTCCCTAGATAGCCCTGGATAAGTGGGTATTGAAAATTAATTACACATGCCCATTATGGACAGAGCGTAGTATTTGCAATGCTTTGGGATTTTCGGAATGTAACATTTATTTTCAACTACCACTTAGCATTTGGGGTAATGCTGGGATTTTTCCAACGAGCGATCGCAAAGCTTTCTTAGGGTGCGTTACTTTGTTAACGCACCATCTAATTCCTAGCTTTCCATTCAGTAAATCATTGAAAACGAAGGAAAAAATTTGATATGGATCTTGTACAACAAGTTATTGCACTTACCAATCAAGAACGCGCTAATCATGGCTTACGAGCCTTGGAATGGAATGAGCAACTGTTCAAAGCGGCACAAGGACATTCTCAAAACATGGCACACGGCGATTTCTTCGAGCATGGTGATCCCGTTAAACGTGCCAGAGAGCAAGGATATCCATCTTCCTTTGTTGGAGAGAACATTGCGGCAGGCAGACCTACACCAGAAGCTGTAATGCAACAGTGGCTCAATAGCCCAGGACACCGCGCCAATATTCTTAATTCAGATTATGCAGAAATTGGTGTCGGTCATTACTATCTAGAGAACGATCCAGGCCGACATACATACAAACATTACTGGACGCAAGTGTTTGGAAAACGCTAACCCAAACTCAGCGCGCAAACTAATGAGTCATCCTTAAAAACTTTACGATCGAGAGTAAAACGTGTTTAGGTTTTACTCTCGATCATAAAGTGCAATACGCTTCCAGCGTTAAGCGAAGCTTATCGCAATCTCCCGTAGCTTGGCATTACACCAACCCTTCAATGCTCTATTAGTAACGCATTAATATCTGTTCAAATTTAGGTATTTTAATTAACTCTTAAACTTGCGTATTTTTTTTGCTCCACATCTCATTATAACCTAATACCATTTCACTTTACTCATGATACAAATCATTAGCTTAAGCACAAGCATTGCGCCCCTAAACATATATCAATATTTTCGTGATTTTCGTGAATTAGTATAAGCAGTGCGATCGCACTTTTCATTAACCCATCCCAATACTGCGTAGGTTTTGGATTTTGATCCCCCCAACTCCCCTTCTTAAGGGGGGCTAAAAGCCTTACAAAGTCCCCCAATTTATCGGGGGATTTAGGGGGATCAACTCTGGGAAAACGTCTTAACCGAGCAGTATTGTAACCCATCCTAGAAGATATGCGATGCCCTGGCTGCCTCTCAGAACTCTTAGCTGCTCCACGTCAGGTTTCTGTAGGCGAAGAAAATAATATTGCTGTAAATCTAAACAACACAAGTAAAATCAGCAAAAGCACTTATAAATTTAAGTATGACGGGCTTTTCAGCTTCTTCCAAGAAACCGAAATTTATTCTATTTCTGTTGCAGGAAGCTCTGCATAACTCGCTCTACATTGATTTAATTTTTTCTGACTCGTTTAAAATTGCTATATGATTTTAAAAACATTCATT
>JANNFJ010000564.1:0-4412 GCA_031379725.1 Calothrix sp. OTE_75_metabat_31 | reverse complement strand
AAGTAGTTGCTTTGATTTCTCATGCCGACGTGTCAAGTATTTTTAATTAGTAATAAATCAAGATTTATCCAGATTATTAGATAATAGGAGTAGTTAGACATGGATAAACAAAGTCTTAAACTTTATCCTCCTCACATTTATTTATTTGCATATTATCAGAAAGATAAAGCAACCATTTTAAATAGTTCCGTTGGAGATTCTGCTGATTGGCTTTGGAGTCAATGTGACAATATTATTAATAAAACAATCTGGAAAAAACCAAATGAATTTAGACTTAAATTATTTTTTGGAGAAGAAGAAGATAATATTACTCACATTCCTTTAGCAAAATATCATCAAAATGAGAATCAAAAATCTGATGAAATTTATATCCCTTATTTAGAATTGATTAGCTCAAAGCAAAAAGATAACCGAATTTATTTACACAAAGATGCTGAAAATAAAGATTATGATTATGATGATTTTATTTATCCAGTCAAGAGTTATGACTGCTATGGAATTGGATTGAGAATTCGCCATCCAGCAGCATTATATGGAAATAAAATCAATGCAAAAGCAATTGAATTATTTAATAAAGATAACTGCTTGATTCTTCCAGAGAATGATAATTTTATCGGTCAAACTTTGATTATTCGAGTTCCACTTCCTCCAGATGAAAAAAATCAGAAAACAGAAGTATTGAAGGAAATTGCTGATAACTATATTTGGGCTTTATTTCCAGATGATAATTCCGAGTCAGGAACTCCAATATATAAATATCGAACTCCACCATTTAATCAGGGGGGTGAACTATTTGACAGTAGTCCGATTTTTGAATATGGAATTTTCCGACAATTAACAACTTATCGACATATTTTGGTTTGGTTTTTATCAGACGAAGAGAAATTTAACCTTTGTTATAAAGAATTATTTGATTTATTTTGCTTCCGTGCTGAAGTCATTAATGCTTACCAAAAAAGTTGTAACAAAGATAAAAAAGCCACAATTGCTGTTTATCAGCAAATCAAAGATAGAATTAAATCGATGGTAGAGAAGAGTGATACTCTAGGACTAAATCAAAATGAACTAAAACAATTTAATAGCCAATTGATTGCACTTTTGAAAATGTCATTAGATTATGCCGACAAACTGCGGGTTCTTGAGGATAATCACAATAAAATCGTTGTTAAAACTCGTTATTATGCCGAAAAAATTCGAGAGATAAAGAGTATTATTCCCCATGAAAATATTAGCTTTCTCGAAAATTTTCATCGAAAAACCTGTGATTACTTTCAAGGACAAGTGACAACAGAAATAGATTATTTTCGACATGGATTTGGTTTAATCGACAAAGCGATTGCATCGATTCGCGGACAAGTCGCTATCGACTTAGCAGAGGCAGAACGCAAACGCGATGGCAACGACCAACGCGGAAATATCGCCACCGCGAGTGGATTTGGTGCCGCAAGTATTGTGGCAACTGCGAAGCAAAACGACCCCAACCAGGTAGTTCCATACGCGCTGTGCGCTGGCTTTTTAGTCAGTTTATTTATTTGGTTACTAGGGTGGGGAATCGCAAAGAGACGAGAGAAAAGTCAGCTACAAGAAAGTACTGAGTCAAAAAAAATTAATTCTAGCGGCTAGATTACTTGTGTATGATGTCAAGAAGCGTACTTCGTTGGAGAACCTGAAAGATGTAGTAAAAAAGGGATAAAGATATTTCCTTTTTCCCTTTCCTTTTATCATTTTTGTAATGGAGTTGACAGTCAAATTGCGATTAACGGAACATACTACTTACAGAAGTATCATCGTGAATCCGCCCGATGGTTTCCCCAAGAAGATTAGCAACCGAAAGTACTACTAATTGTGGGAAGCGATCGCTTTCTTGAATCGGCATTGTGTTTGTAACGATAACTTCTTCAAAAAGCCCTGAAGAAAGTCGTTCGATAGCTGGGGGTGAAAATACAGCATGGGTAGCACAGGCATAAACCTGACGCGCACCCTCATCGCGTAGTAGTTTCGCGCCTGCGGCAATTGTGCCACCAGTATCAATCATATCGTCCACCAAGACCGCTGTTTTGCCACGCACGTCGCCGATGACGTTTAAGACTTCAGCAATGTTATGTGCCTGACGACGTTTGTCGATAATCGCTAGTGGGGCATCATTGAGCTTCTTCGCAAATGCTCTAGCCCTGGCGACACCCCCGACATCAGGAGAAACGACCACTAAATCCTCTAGGTTTTTCTTCGTTAAATAGTCTAAGAGGACAGGTGAACCATAAACATGATCGAGGGGAATATCGAAATAGCCTTGAATTTGGGCTGAGTGCAAATCCATCGCCAAAACGCGGTTTGCTCCCGACTTAGTAATCAGGTTAGCAACAAGTTTGGCTGTAATTGACTCGCGTCCTGCGGTTTTTCGGTCGGCACGAGCATAGCCGTAATATGGAAGTACTGCAGTTACCTGCCGTGCTGAAGCCCGATGGCAGGCATCAATCATGATTAGTAGTTCCATCAAATTGTCATTGACTGGATGACAAGAGGGCTGGATGAGATAAACATCGCAGCCCCGAATCGATTCTTGGATTTGAATATATAATTCTCCATCCGCAAATCGTTTGCGAACCATTGGTCCCAAGTCCAGACCCAGATAACGGGCAACCTCTTGAGACAGGGGTAAGTTGGCAGAACCAGAAAAAAGCCGCAGACGATTATTTTCAGTCAATCCTGTTGGCACTGGCTGCACTTTTAATGTTGCAGTACTAAGCACAGCAGATCCTCGATGTGCATTCATGGCAATCTCTATCATCTTAAATTTGGCTTTTTTTTCGCGCAATTAACTCAAAAATTATCTGTAAGTATTTTTAAGCTTTGCTAAAGAATTTTAAAATTCCTTAGTAAAACTACTACTTACTAATTTTCCTGCTATCTTAGCGAGCAGCCACTGACAGCTTAACAGACATCAAGTCTTGAAATCAGACCTATTGTTCAGCTTTTTAGAATTGGACTTTGATCCCCAACTCAAAAGAGCTGATTGGGTCGTTATAATTTTTTCTACTCACCTTATTTATAGCTGAAACAACCAAGAACGCATGATTGGGAACCGAATTTATGTATATTTTTTGAACGTGGGGAGGCACAAACACCAAAGGATGAGCGTCCTCGATTGGTCAGGGCAACTAAATATAGAACGCGGGCTATCCGCAATTTTATAAAGTAGCAGACTTGATTTGTGCCTTTAAATCTAACAATATATCGGAATAAGGGGTGTGACACTGTAGGGGTCTAGGGGAGCAAACTAGGAATGGCATTTTTTAGTATTGCCGCAAGTGCCATCATGTGTAAGGGTGTAAATGTTTCACCCCAGCATTCGTTGGTGTGGAGTGGAAACAGCCATATTATTACTACCTGTGAAAATATTTTCCAAGGAGTTAACTTGTTACAGTTATGCTTAGTCGGACTTTTACCGTCCCTTTGAACCAGTCGTTATCAAAATAATTCCCCTTCCCTTATACCCGCAGTCCCCACCCTAAATTAAATCACTATAATAACTATGCAACCACCAATTCCCATTGGCACTATTCTGCAAAACCGTTACCGCATAATTAATATTTTAGGTCAGGGTGGGTTTGGTAGAACCTATTTAGCCGAAGACCAGCGACGCTTTAACGAACCTTGTGCCATCAAAGAATTGCTTCCCTCGATAACGGGGACAAGTTCGGCTTTACAGAAAGCCGAAGAACTTTTCCAACGCGAAGCAGTAACTTTATACCAAATTGAACACCCACAAATACCGCAATTCCGCGAGCGTTTTGAACAAGACCAGCGGTTATTCTTGGTACAGGATTATGTGGTAGGCAAAACATATCGTGCTTTGTTAGAAGAACGCAAAGCAATCGGAAATGTTTTTACAGAAATAGAAGTATCGCAACTAATGCTGTCTTTGCTACCAGTATTAGAATACCTTCACGGTCGCGGCATTATTCACCGCGATATTTCTCCCGAAAATATTATCTGTCGTGACGACGGCAAACCAGTATTAATCGACTTTGGGGTGGTGAAAGAACTGGCAACCCAATTACAATCCCTTGGTAGTAGCCAGCAGCTCACATCGGTAGGAAAATTGGGTTACGCACCATCTGAGCAGATGCAAACAGGTCGAGCATATCCCAATAGCGATTTGTTTGCGCTAGCTGTAACTGCAATTGTTTTACTCACTGGTCGAGAACCCCAAGATTTATATAACGAACATCAAGCAGCTTGGGACTGGCAGCGTCTAGTTCGGGTAAATCCGCGCTTTGCCCAGATTTTAAACCGAATGTTGAATTTTATTCCCAGCGATCGCTACCAAACTGCCAGCGAAGTTGTTCAAGCTTTACAGCTAATAAACCAGCCTAGTGCTGCCTTAAATCCCGTAAATCCGAACTTATCGA
>JANNFJ010000523.1:0-3410 GCA_031379725.1 Calothrix sp. OTE_75_metabat_31 | reverse complement strand
GCAATAAAGCTAACACCGCCACCAAAACTAAGAATACAATCGGTGTAGCAATCCCCGCTGTTTTAGCTGCCTCGAAAATTAACTCTTTGTATTTATCAACAGTAATATCACCTCGGTAAAGGTCAAGCGAGTAGGAAATCGCCGTTACTACAACTTGCGTAAGAATTGCCGTTCCCGTTGCAGTAATTCCAAGACGCGCAATAGTCCCTGAATTCACAACTATCGAATCGACTGCATTGTAAACTCGAATATGAAACTGTTCGCCGACCGTCATCACCTTAGCACCACGACGAATATTATCAGCGCCGATTTCCCAAATGATATTGTCCGCACCATTCGAGCCACCCTGAGAATGCGGGTAGATGTGGCTACCATGTTTATCTCTAAGAAATTCCCGAATTGTATTTTCTCTAGTGCCAAACTTAGAAGTACCGGGAATTTTCTCAAACAATTTCATCACATCAGCGTCAGTTCTCGGTACATCTCCCACCCTAACTCCCGCTCGATATCGCAACCGTTGAGCAATTTTCGGCATTTCTGCTGCTAATTCTTGGGCTGTTTTCGGTACATCTTTGAGCGAATTAGCGATTACCATGCCTGCCGCACCAGCATCAAGCGCAACTGTTTTGACATTTTTAATTGCTTGGTCGATTGCGCTTAAACCTCTTTCCGACTGTTCTTTGACGCTTTCAACAGTAGCTAAAGTTGAATTTATCGCGGTATTTGCACTAGTTTTAGCCGCATCGAAGGCTTCGCCAACACGAGTGGTAGTTTCTTCAACCGCATTTTTAGCTGTATTGGCTAATTTAGTCGCTTCTTTGAATAAATCCATTTATCTTAAATATATATATTTCTAAAAACTCGCTATCATCGCTTGTCGGCGATAGAACGATTATTAAATTATCACCGTAGTCGTAAATTTTAGCAAACGCTTTGCATTATATATTACTTCTAAATTATGACTGAAATCCATGACCTCAACATGACCGATACTGAATATGCCGCGTTAGTTGCCAAGGGTTACGACCCAACGATTGAACACCAGTTAATTACTCTTGGACAAGACCCAAACGATGCCCGCGATATGGCAAGGTTGATGGGACTAATAACCAAAGCCACGCCTCGAACGGATGAGGAGTGGGAAGAATTTAACGCAACTTGGGTCGATATTTGTAACGCCCACGGCTGCGAGGCATTGGCGATCAATAGATTTCCATTGATGGCAGCGTGGAATGATATTGATTGGATGTAATGAACTTGAGAACGTGCATTCCTTGAATCGAGGAATGCGAACCGCGATCAGTTTGATAAAGAACGCACTCACGGTATTATCATTATCCTGGAACGGTTAAGCGATCGCTGTATTTAGGGACAAAATACAAAGTTTTGTTAAAACAATTGCGATAATTGTTGTGCGGATGATTAAAGAAATGGTATCAGTCAAGCAATGGCATCAACAAGTGACTAGCGATCGCCCAAACGCTACTCTGCTATCCCCCTAAGCACATCGCTCGCAACTTTGGCACTTACCCCATACTCACTTTGCGAAAACTTTTCAGATTATAAGTTTATCTTATTTTTATGATAGATGAGAATAGTTATGGGGAATTATAAGGCTAATAGAAATCTAAGCTTGGTAATACTCCCATGATTTACGACAATCTAAACATCGATTCTAATCAGAAGTCTGTGGAACATCTGATTGAAATAGTTGTAAAAGGGACGGGAATGGCTACTGGACAGACTTTTCTTGAGGCGCTTGTCCAGCAATTAGGAGAGTCTCTCAATATACGTCACTGCTTATTAACACAATTGATATGTGATGGTCAACTAGAAACCTTAGCATTTTGGCAAGACGATAAAATCGCTGCAAATATTACCTATGACCCGGCACCTGGACCTTGCGGGGTTGTATTAAGGGAAGGTACGTATTATTGCGAGTCAGGAGTGCAACAAATATTTCCCAACTCGATAGCCCTAAAAATTTTAGAAGCAGACAGTTATGTTGGGGTTGCTTTGCACAATAGCACCGGGGAAGTTGTGGGCAATTTGTGTATGCTTAACAGCAGTCCAATTTTCGGTCGTCGTCTTCACGAAGATGTCTTAAAAATCTTTGCAGCACGAGCTTCTGCTGAATTAGAGCGACAACGAGCTACCGAAGCGCTACAACAATTGAATGCAAAACTAGAGTTGAGGGTATTAGAGCGGACAGAAGCACTATGTAAATCAGAACATCAAGCAAGGTGTCAAGCGGAACAACTACAGCAAACTCTGGAGAAGCTTCACTCAACTCAAACACAACTACTTCAAAACGCGCATATGTCCGCTCTCGGTCAATTGGTTGCTGGTGTAGCTCACGAAATAAATAACCCTGTCAACTTTATTCATGCAAATCTCAGTCACGCTGGCAGCTACGTAAAAGACCTGCTTCAAGTGTCACAACTTTACCGCAAGCACTATCCTATAGTTCATCCAGAAATAATGTCAGCGATGGAGATGCTGGATATTGATTTCTTGATGGACGATTTACCAAAACTTCTATCTTCAATGGGAGTTGGCAGTCAAAGAATTTGTGATATTGTCGAATCCCTTCGTGTCTTTTCTCGATTTAATGAAGCAGAATGTAAACTTGTTAATATTCATGATGGTTTGGATAGCGCTCTTATGTTATTGCAGTATCGTCTAAACGCAAACAAAACCCACAGAGCGGTTACAGTAAACAAGCAGTATACAAAATTACCATTAGTAGAGTGCTATCCTGGACTTCTTAACCAAGCTTTTATGAATATTCTGGTAAATGCTATTGATGCAGTGGAAAAGCAAATTGCAGAAAATTGCTGTATCACAATTACAACTCTTCAACCGTCACAAGACCAAGTGATAATTAAAATTGCTGATAATGGCGTTGGTATGGCTGAAGATATAGTGCAGCAAATTTTTAATCCTTTCTTCACAACTAAGCCTGTGGGTCAAGGAATAGGGCTGGGAATATCGCAGAGTTTCCAGATAGTTACTCAAAAGCATGGTGGTCAATTAAGGTGTAAATCAAGGCTGGGATTAGGTTCTGAATTTACCATTCAAATTCCAATTGCTCAATCTAAATAAAATTTATGCATATGTAGTAAGGTTCCTGATTTTAATGTTCGCGTGACAGCCCAATCAAGATTAACCGCAACAAACATTAAAGGAAAGGGCTGTTTAAGAGTTACAGGCGATCGCAATATCACCATTTTGACTGTTGCTTTTAATGACAAGTTGAACCCAAGACCCTAGTACAGCTTGGCGTAAATAAACCAAGTATTAGATAGCCAAGACTTTACCCTTGTATGTCCACTTAAAAGGTTTAGCCATTGTTTTATTAAAATAGTCGATAAATCCGAGAATTCGAGTTTTGAGGTCATCCTGGCTCT
>JANNFJ010000522.1:0-7711 GCA_031379725.1 Calothrix sp. OTE_75_metabat_31 | reverse complement strand
GGATATCGTAACGAGCAGCCAGTAGTAGAATGGGACTATGGCAAGAAAACTGTCAATTTGAAATTGAGTGCTAAAGAAAAATCTCAATTACGACAAGAAGTGATTAATATTAAAGGCATTCTTAAAAAGTTTGGGATTCGTAAGTAGTGGACTATGGCATGAAAGGATGTTTGAAAAGTCCAACTTAGGTATAATTTCTTATTCTGCTTTAGCAATTATTGCTTCGACTAACTATAGCGGTTCGATGTTTGTAGCACTAAGTCTAGTTATTCTTTGTTAACCTAAGTTCGGGTTAATTGACAGTATATAATGTTGGGTTACACTTTGTTTCACCCAACCTACGCAGAATTGCGATTATACTAATCATACCATCTGTCTATTAGGTCTAACATTTTTACTTCAGATATTAATCTTTTCCCATTTGACGACTTTAGTACATCGAGTATTTCTGAAAACGCTTGGAAAGGTTTATAGGTTTCGCGTTTGTTTACCTCTAGTAAAAGTTCTACAAATTTTTTTCCCTTAGATTTACCCAAAATTAATTCAAGTTTACGTTGTACATGAAATGCAATTTCTGGCTCTAAAATACGGTTAAAAGAATCTATTGGAGGTATCAATTGAGGTATTTTCGTCTCAATTACAGAAAGCAGTTCTATTTTTTGTTTTTCTAAAGCATCAAAAATAGCTTTATTACTGTTACGGATAGAAGACTCTAAATTATTCAGTTTCAAATCGATCTCTGTATCTGTTGAATTTTTATTTTCATCTAAGTTTTGCTTACTATTCTCAATAGCAGCTAGAATATTCAACTGCTTAGTAATAGCAGCTTGGTTTTTAGAATTAGAAATAAATACTGTTAGACGGGCTGGCAAACGGCGATTTATTTCACATGCTTTTAAATAAGCATAATATTCTAGATAGCCTGAAACTAGCTCATAGTCATCAATACTTATTTGTTTGACTACTGGTATGTTAATTAAACCACCTAGTTCAATAATAGTATTAGCTAAAGCTTCAATTTGAGTAGCTTTCTGTGTGGGAGTAAATAGAGAATTGTTGACCTTTATACTTTCAATGTCAATTATTGAAGTTAATATTTCCATTGTTTATTACTACTTTACTACTTTTAAAGTTTATATACGCGCAAGTTTCATAACCTCTTCGGCTAATTCATTAAATTCTTCTGCTGCTTGCGATTTAGGTTCAGAATCCAGTATTGAAATTGGATCGGGGATTATCAAATCTCCTATTTCTTGTGTTCTTTCAATTGCTCTGGAAGTTTCACGACGTTCAAATATCACGGATTCTAATACAGGAAAACCGTATTGCTGCTCAACAATTCCTATCATCTTAGGCAGAATATGGTCAATGAATTTTTGTGAAGTACCAATTTTAGATGCAACTACTCCAAGAATTTCTATTGGTTCTCTCATCATTGATTCACGAAACTCATTTACCTGGTTTACAAAGCGACGAACATTTCGCAAGCCTTCATTTGCAAAAGGCTTCAGGTCTGATGGTATAAGTAAGTAATCAGATGAAATTAATGCTATCCGTGCATATAAGTTAAGAGATGGAGGAGTATCAATTAGCACTATGTCGAACCGATCGCGGACTTCATCAAGCTTTTTCAAAATCCTAGTTAAAGCTTGTGGTTGTTGGATTAATTCCTGCTCATGTTCCATTAAATCTATATGGCTCGGAATAACATAAAAAGGAGGATTGCTAAAGTCAGATTTTCGAGCAACTTCTGAGATTGAATAATCACTTCTAGAGGCAATTAGTTGGTAAACATAATTTTCTTTGAGCGAATCATGTACTTCTTCTTGAAATTTAACCAACCCTGCGGCAAAAGTTGTGTTTGCTTGGCTGTCTAAATCAATTACTAAAACTTTTTTACCTTTTTTGCTGAGTGCTGCGGCAAGATTAATTACAGTTGTTGTTTTACCAACACCACCTTTGTTGTGATAGACAGCAAGCACTTTCATTATATCTACTCCTTATAGAATGTTTTTTTGTGGTGCAGTTAGCCTTTAGAGAGTTTTCAATTTTTACTGAATCTTAAACTTCTCAAGTGCATTGCTATAAAAATTCTATATCATTACCTACGTATTTTTTGCCAGTCTTCCAAAGCACTAACGACAAAACTTGCGGCAGGATGATCCAAAAATTGCTCTAGTGCAGAAATACTTCCAGCATTCAAAGCACTAAGGATACGTTGAGCTAAAGACGGATTACTGTCAATTTTCTTAATCAACTCGCTTGCTATTGTATCGGTAGGATAGTTCTGGGAGAGTTGATCAAGGATTGCTTTAATTTCTTTTGCGGCATCAGCCAAACTTTTTTCATGACCATAGTTATGCTGGTTAGACTGCTGTCGAGCATTATCGCTTATCTGGTTCGCAAAATTGGCGATATTTGCACCCTGTAGATTATTAGTAAATTTTTCTGAGTTAGACATGACATTTGCCTCTACACTAAGATTTATAGGTTTTGCTTCAAGAGCAAGTTTAGCTAACTGCATCATATCAGCACTATGTTGCTTATACATCTCTACGGCTATATTTTGAGCCTGAAGTTCGTAGGTTGCTTTAGCCAATAAAACTTGTTGCTCGTAAAATATTTCAATATCTTCTCGACCATCTTTTGTCAAAGTCTTTAAACGGGCCACAAATTCTGTGTCGTTTTTCGGTTCTAATACTTCTACTTCAAGAACTTTATCTGGATATTTCTGCTGTAGTTCCTGGAAGGATTGACTAAACTCCTGAATTTCTTTATTTGCAAAAACTATTTCTATTGTTTCATAGATTTGTTTAAATAGTTGAGTAAATTCTCCTGGTGAAAATATTCTATTTCTGGGATGGCGACTAGTAAAACCTAAACCATATATCTTTTTAAAATAAACATAATCACATTGAATATTTTCTAGATTCGTCTTTCCATCGATGTTCCAGTCTATACAGGCTCCAGTGAGACATGCCCCCCCAAAATCGCTTCCTCGTGCCTGAACCCCTGTTAAATCTGCATTTTGTAGATCGACTTCTTTCATGACTGCTAAATTAAGCTCTGCCTGAATAAGGTTGGCAAAACTGAGGTCTGCGCCTGATAGGTTAGCTTTATTAAGTATTACTTTGCTAAGGTTGGCTTGATGAAGTGAAGCTTTTCTAAGATAAGCTTCACTGAGGTCTGTTCCGCTCAGATTTGCCCCAGTTAGGTTGCAGTTCGTAAAAATAGTTTCTCTTAAATCAGTTTTACTGAGGTTAGCTTGAATCAGATTTGCGTTAGTAAAATCTGTAAATCTCAAACAAGTTTTGCTTAAATTTATATAACTAAGGTTGGCTTTACTAAGCTTTGCTGAAGCCAGTTTAGCATTATTTAGCCTTGCGCTACAAAGCTCAACATATCGAAGGTCATAAAAACTTAAATCAAGTGAGCTGAGATCCGCTTTTGTGAGATCGGGAATAATATTAGGATTTTCTCTTCTCCATTGATTCCAGCTTTTTACACCTTTGTATATTTCATTAAGATGTTCTGGATTAGACACTTTAGCATTTCCTGGTATCTAAGTATTTGCAATTAGATACAAGTATACACTCATGTTAAGCCTAGTTTTAACACCATCTTTTATTCTCAAATGCCTTTACCTACCATCTCCTCGAAGCATTACAAGGAGCAGCAAACCAACCGGGAGATAAAGTTGTGCGGGTTTCCCATTTAATGAACTACCTGGGGAAAACCGTTCCCGAAACTGCACGGGACTTGTGTAAAGCCGAACAAACCCCATTTTTTGACTTTGCTACCGAAGATTTCCCGGTAGCTTTGTTACAAGGTGGTAAGGGATTAACAAGTGAAGGATGGAATGAACACGAAGCAGAAGAAACAATTCGCGGGATTAGCAACCAAGTCAATAATGGTGTGGGAATTGTAGGCGATCGCAATATTGGGATTAATATTGGTACTGCCGGAAATATTACCTTTGGTGATTTATCTTCCGGTAGGTGAGCAATGAGCTAAAAAAATTTTACCAATTAGGAGGGCAAACGGTTGTTTGCCCCTACGCATGTAATGACAATTATGTGGTAATTTTTATTCTGGAAGTTACCTTATTTAACCTTGATTTTGCGTTAACCAAGCTTCTAAATCAGCTAAACCGCTAAAATCAAGTAAAGCTTCTGCTAGATCATCTAGCCTTGTTGAATCTAAAGCTTGAATCTTCAACAATTGTGCAGGTGGAACAGTACCGACTTTGCGACGAAGTTGTCGCATTACAATCAATAATGCTCTTTCCTGCTGAATATCCTGATAAATTACAGACTCACGCATCGTATCACTCCGCAATAATCTTCTAATCAGTTCCTTGTTTAATACTAACCCAGCCAACACTGCTGTTGACGCAGCAATATTGCTTTGTGTGCGAGTATCGTTTATTTCCTCAATTGCATCTGCAACCTGTTGTAATGTTCGTGCTTTATCCTCGGTTTGACTCAGGGTTGCAAAAGGCAACAAACCGGGAGTGCTAAAAAATACATCACTAGGCTGTTCCCAAAGTCGAATTACTCGAAATTCATGACGGGTATTTTCTAAGACAAAAGCTGTTTGCTGAACCAATTCGGATGTTGTCGGTTGCAAATAAATAACAAACTGGAGCATCCGTTTACGAGGAAATCGACGATACACCCTCAACCGATAATCAGTCATGCGAAAAGGAATTACAGCTTTTGGTTCGGTTTGAAATTCAATATGCAAAACCATATCATCCGACTGCAACAAAATTAATGCATCGGCTCGAATTGGTTCGAGGGATAATTCGGATGGACTGAGTTCGGTAAGTGCAACAGGTTCACCGATTAGCCAGGTGGCAAAATCGGCAGAAAATGATTCTGCTAAAAAGCGACAAACGTTATCAAACATCGAATTCACTCAAGGAAGTAGTTCTACCAGCTTCTACATCTTCCAATCCCTGCTTTATCCCTGCTATTGCTTCCAACCTTTCCAAGGTATCCAAGAGCTTTTGGTAAGATTGGGCATCCTGAACCACAAGTTCGGCTTTGCCATTAACTGTCAATACAACAGGTTTACCCGTATGCTTCATTTGTTCGATAAATTCTAACGTGTTGCGCTTAAAGCTTGAGAGTGAATGAATATCTCGGCTGATATTTAACATACAATTAGTTATGCATTAAATTAGCACTCAATTCAATGCTAGCAAAATAATGGCTTTTCAGCAGCTATTTCTCGCAACAAGCCTTAGAGTCCTTGGGATTTGCGAAATTCGCTAACTACTTCTTTAATATCACGCAATTCTCCTTCAACTAAATAATTCAATTGTCGCATTTGGTCAGCAGTAATTTTTCTTGCTAATTTTGATATTGCCGTTTTGATAATTGGGTATTTATTTAAAGTTTCTTGGCTAAAGATTGGTACTGCTTCGTAGGGTGGAAAATACTTTTTATCATCTTCAAGTACTACTAAACCCAAACGCGATATTTGCCCGTCGGTAGAATTTCCTGCTACCATATCGACTAAACCTTGACTTATGGCTCGATAAATCAAATCTAAACTCATGACCCTTGGTCTTTCTCGAAATTGCAAATTATAAGTTTTAGATAATCCCGGAAAGCCATCTTCGCGTTCGGTAAATTCAAAACCAAAACCACCTCGCCATTGGGGTGTATACTTAGCAACTTCGGAAAGGGTTTTAATATTATATTTTCTCGCATCTTCACCACGTATAATCATCGCAAACGTGTTTTCAAAACCCAATGGTTCCATGACTTCAAGCTTAAATTGTTGAGCATAAGCTTGTTTGACACGTTGATAAACTTGTTTTGGGTCGTTAATTACAGCTTGTTTGAGAATACTAGTAAATGCTGTACCCGTGTATTCGACATATCCATCTATTTTGCCTGCAGTTAGTGCTTGGTGGCAAACAAAAGAACCTCCTAAGCGCGGCTTGCGGTCAACTTTTAATTTGCCTGTGGCTTCGATTTGTTGTGCTATTAATTCACCTAGAATATCTTGTTCGGTGAAATCTTTCGAGGCAATTATAATATCTCCACTATTGGAACTCGATTGAGTTTGATTGCAGCTAGCTAAAGTTAGTATTAGGGTGAAAGTCAGGAGACAAATAATAAAAAACTTTTTAAATGGCATAGGTAGAGACTGGTCAGTTGTCAGTGGTCAGTAGTCAGTTGTTAGTAGTTATATTTATTCTCCTATCTCCCCTTCTCCCCTTCTCCCCTTCTTCCTACTCCCCTCTTCTCCAACCAACCAATAGCAAAATCAGCGAGTAAAGCAATTGCCGCTGCTGGGACTGCACCCGCTAAAATTAATTGATTATTTACTACTGCAATTCCCCGAAAAATAAATACTCCTAATCCACCAGCACCGATTGCCGGGGCAATGGTGGCAATGCCAATGGCAATTACTGTTGCTACTCGTACTCCAGCTAAAATGACACCTAATGCTAAGGGTATTTCTACTTGTAATAATAATTGGCGATCGCTCATCCCCATTCCCTGCCCTGCTTCGATTATCGCCCTATCAATACCTGTTATCCCTGTATAAGTATTCCGAATAATTGGTAGTAAAGAGTACACAGCTAAAACCACAATTGCCGGGGTTGTGCCAATGCCACCAATTATAGGCACGGGAATAAGTAAACCAAACAGCGCTAAACTGGGAATAGTTTGCAGAATATTGGCAATCCCTAAAACCGAACTACGTAGGTTTTTTTTACGGGTAATTAAGATGCCTAGCGGAAGTCCAATCAGCGTGGCAATCAAAATCGAAATAAACACTAGTAACAAATGTTCCCCCGTGCGCTGCCAAATTTCCGGGGCATACTTAATTAGGAAAAAGTTGCTCAATGTCATACATAGCTATAGTACTAAGTTGGATTTTAGCGCTAAAATCCGAGCAAATTGAGCAGTTATGCCCAAATATATATAACTATCTTATTTTCAAGCTTTGTAATTCTTGCGTGGGACAAAGAGGGTATTTATAACTTATACTGAGATATGTTCGTATCCAGATGAACTAATCGATGTTTGAACTGCACCTGCACCGTTCTCAAACAAAGCTATATCGAGGTCGGATTCAGTAAATTCAAATCCTAAAGAAGTAGCAAAGCTAACAATCTTTTTTTTATCCCAATTCCAAATCCCGAAAAAACCGCGAATACAGCAATTGTTGTAGTACTGTTCGTAAAGCACTTGGTCTGAAGCTAAAACTTCGTAAAAGGCATCAACCTGTTGTAATGACATATTCGCATCTCCCATTCGTTTAATTTACCACCGCTAATAAAAAAATTATATCGGTTATCAAAAAATTACAGCCTCGGTAATTTATTATCCAAGAGTTGAAGGGCATTTCACGGATAAAAAATAAGAAGCAAATAAAAAAATTTTGTTCCAAAATTGGAGTTTTTTTTACTTTACACTTTCAGGTAGCTATGCATTTGTAATTTAGGCGTATTATTAGTAAGGGCGGGGTTCCCCCGCCCTTACATGCAACCCATCGTGCCGTAACTTGGACGCAAAATTTTTGGTTGTCGGATGAAATGTGGGCGGGGAGACCCATAGGTGTCAATTTAACGTGAAATCCTTGTTAAAACGTATAGATCCAGAAGAACCCCCCCCTAGCCCTCCCCGCAAGCGGGGAGGGAACCGGATTTTTCCCCTCCCCGCTTGCGGGGAGGGGATTAAGGGGT
>JANNFJ010000473.1:0-2702 GCA_031379725.1 Calothrix sp. OTE_75_metabat_31 | reverse complement strand
ACCCATGTCACATTTTGACATGAACTAATAATTCCTACTCCCTAGTCCTAGTTCTTCAATCCAAGTATCAATGTCGCTTAACACCTGTTCTGGTATTTCCCACGGGAATAGGTGTGCTGTATTTTGATAGCATTTCCATTGAGAATTTTTGAGGTACTTACAAGTATCGAGACTCGATTGGGCGGTAATGTGACGGTCTTCGGAACCTGCAAGTACTAAACTAGGGCATTGAATTTGCTCTAAATCTGGAAGTCGATTGTAGCCAGCACGGATCGCATTCATTAAGGCATTCGTTGCAGCCGAAGATGTTTGTAAGTAAGCGGAAACAGCATATTTGGCAATATAGTTATAAGTGCTTGGGGTATGCTGCTGGATGAGATGTCGAAACAGCGATCGCTTGCCAAATGTTTCAATATTCCACCGCCAACCCGGTTTAATAATATTTAAAAGTCCAGCAACACCAGTATAAATATTATCTTGCAGGCTAATTGGTGGATGGTTCCCATAGGGACGAGCAGCTGTAGCAATTAGAACTAAGCCTGTAACACGGTCAGGGTTACGCAATGCCAATTCCATCGCTAAAATTCCACCCAGCGACCACCCTAACACCAAGCATTTCTCAATTTGATATCGTTCGAGTAAATTTTCCAAGTCGTCTAAATGGTCATGCATATTGAAGTTACCTTTAAACCGACTTTTCCCATACCCTCGTAAATCGGGTGCAATGGTTTGAAAGCGGTTTGATAGATGATTGGTAAACACCGACATACTCCCACCCGAACCAGGATGACCGTGCAAGCACAGCATGGGGAAACCCTGACCTTGGATATAAGTTTTTAGATTAATCATAAAAAAATCAAATCGTAGGATAGTCCGAAAAACCTGTCCTACAACAGTAGCCAATTGAGACGAGGACTTACGCAAAAGCTACGGAATAATACACCACAGAAGCACGGAGAACACATTAGGAAGTTTGGGAGGTTTTTTGCGTAAGTCCTAAAAGCTTTGTAAAGTAAATTGTCGGCGAAACTATTTTAGAGCGAATAAAGTCGGTATAAACCCATATGAAATCAAAATATATTCTCTAAAAATTACCTTATCTTTACTGTTTTGTCTGATTGAAATAAAGGTTTAATATTTAATCAAAGATTGAAATACACCAAATTTTATTGGTGCAAATTATGAGATGTAGAGAATATTACCTTGGTTTTGTTCGGGGTTTCTGCGGTTCCCAAGCATATACAGTCGTATTTAAAATTATTATTTCAGCTTTTACGCGTATTGTAGTACATTTATATTGAAATAGAGAACAGCTAGTGGTTCGTGTCATAAGTTTTGATGGGTTGTAGACCTTTCGAGAGGACTAGATCCCCGACTTCTTAAAGGATACTGTTGGCGAATCAATAAGGGGTCTAACCCCTGACTGCCCTATATGCCTTGATTTGAGTGCGTTGAAACGCACTTGAGCTATTAGCCTTGGAATTGCATTCCAAGGCGGGTGGGTGACGCAAAACAAAGGTTTTAAGGGTGAGGGGTTTAACCATTCATGAATTGACCAACAGTATCCTTAAAGGATACCGCTGGCGAATAGAGGGCTAGACCCCTTGCTTGTCCCTCATACCGCCCCAGGCTTGAAGCAGTAAGTGCTAATCGGAACGAACGCGAGTGCGTGTCCCCTTGGGACTTAGCCTGCCCAAAGCAGGCTTTGTACCTATTAGCCCTACCATTCTATGGTAGGGCGGGATGAGTGGGCATTCGAGAAAGCTATATGTGACCGACGCTGAGGGGTGTCGGTTCTCATTGAACGATTTTTCGTTATCCCACGGTATTGTAGGGGCACTTGGGTATCGTGCCCCTACGGCATATTCGGCGCAACGGAGGGGTCTTACCCTTTATTCGCCAACGGTATCCGTAAAAGTTGTCGGGGATCTAATAATCCCTCAAAATTAATGTGGTAGGTTACTAGATAAGCGATCGCTCAACTGTTGAGCAAACACCTGATGTTCCATTGAACTTAGTCCCTTCTGCAAAACCGCTAGCACTTGTTGCATATTGCCTGCAACCAATGCGGAAACATCAAGCCACAACCCCGGAAAAACTTGACTTTTAATAATGCCTGCACCGTCCGGTATCAGCGTCACATATTCACCATCCTGCAAACTGAACCAATTCACAGTACTTTCAAAAACCTGCCAAACAATATATTCCTGAATGCCATTACGGCGATAAGCACGTTTCTTATCATACAAATCTTTAGTAGCACTGCTAGCGGCAACTTCTGCCACTAATTCTGGCGCACCTTCCACGTAACCATCAGTACCCAGATGAGACTGTCCGCCACAGGCAGCATCGATTAACAAAATTGCATCGGGCTGGGGTTCGTTATCTAAATCTAGCCGCACAGTTGGATTATCGCCCAGTCTAACGCCAGGTGTAGCAACTTTATAATTTCCGAGCCAAATCATTAAATCACCATGCGGTTCGGCATGGGGTTCAAAGAATTGAGGGGATGCCACGTAAACTACTCCTTCAATCAATTCCGCCTTAAAGTTCTCCGGCGTCGCCTGATAACGCCGCTCAAATTCGTCCCGCGATAACCGATCGCCGCTTTCCAGCGCTGGTACAGGAATTGGACGAACAGGCGGCAGTTGCACAACCATAATTAACCTCAAGACCGCAAGAATCCATGTAATCAATTATGG
>JANNFJ010000403.1:0-4623 GCA_031379725.1 Calothrix sp. OTE_75_metabat_31 | reverse complement strand
GTCATGGAAGTCACCGACCGCTTCAAGGAACGCTTGATTTTAGAAGGGTATAACCCAAGCTACGGTGCAAGACCATTACGCCGAGCAATTATGCGCTTGCTTGAAGATAGCCTCGCCGAGGAAATTCTCTCAGGTCGCATTAAAGACGGTGACGTTGCCGTAGTTGATGTGGATGAAAACAATAACGTTGTTGTCCGTCCAGGAGAAAAACGCGAATTGTTGACACCAGTCGCTGAGTCTTAGGTCAATTTTAGATTAAATCTAAAATGTAAAATTGCAAAAGGTAGAGTATTTAATACTCTACCTTTTTTTATGTTTTAAGAAAGCATAATAGGACGGGCAAGGATGTCCATCCTACAAGAACTAATACTAGTAGGTTGGGTGGAACCTAGTGGAACCCAACATTTTCAAGGTTTTGTTGGGTTTCGCTTACGCTCCACCCAACCTACAACTTCCAGAAAAATTTTGTTATTTGAATAGGATTTTAATCAAAGGCAGTATATTAGGCAATTCGACTCACTGACTTTAGTCTAATTTAGGAGTTATTTGCATCTTAACCATTCTTTCTAGAATCTGTGTTTCTGCTGCTTCTAAATAAGCCAGTCCTTCTAATGCTTTCTGTTTTCTTTCTCGGACTATTTCTAAGTTACGAATAAGATATTGGCCACTTAAATAATAATTACCTAATTTGATTACCTCTTCGTCTGTAACTTCAGGAAGAGTAAAAGGATTACCTTCAAGTTCATCCACTTTCTGAATTCTGTTATTAACTTGTTCTTGCATCATCCTTACCTCCAACGTCTAATATGTTCCTCTAAAAATTGTAACGCTCTTTGCTCTGTCAAAATCATCTCCCTGGAACCATCAGGGTTTTCCTCGAAGCCCAGTTTTTGATAAAAATCAATTGCTCTGGGTATTGCTGCAACTTTAAGTATTCCACTCACTCTACTAGGAGGAGAAGTCATTTCCTGGATAATATCTGCTATCAACCACTCGGCTGAACCCTTACGTGTTTCCGGAAAACTTCTAGTTAAACAATTCCAAGGTGCTGCACAAACTATATCTAGAAGTATATGTTGTTGCCGTTCCTCATACAGATATATTTCTCCAATTCTGTATTCAATAATTGCACCAGCTTGAAGCATATTATCATTTACTACGCCCCTAAACATAGTCGGATAATCGTAAGCAGCTTCCAGCAGGCTAAGGGATTTACCCATACAATCCCCAAATTTAGTTCTTAAAGCATTTTCTGGATTTCCATCATAGTATTCGTTCAAATAATCTGTTATCTTGTTTTGCCAATATAATAAACTGGCAAGCATCATATTATCTACAGAATTTAAATAAATAAATTGATTTTTTGTCATCTTGATAATTCAATAAATATCAATATAAATAATACTATTTTTAGATGATTATGAGAAATATGACCGTAGGACAGGCTATAAGCCTATCCTACGGTCATATCTTGCACCGATAGGGAGCATCCATTTTAGGCATATTTATAATTTTGCAGCGCGAGCCGAAATGGGATGCTCCCCGCCGATAGAAGCTAAAATCTACCAAGGGTCAATTTCCTGTTCAATAAATTTTTGAACCAGAGGTACTTGGAAAGATACGTTTTGATAAAGCAAACTATTAGGACATTCACCAATTGGTTGCAAAATATCTTTTTTAATTAGCTTACGCACAAGTTTATTATCTAAAGGAGTTAGGGGTTGGTGATTTACTAAACGTAGGAGTAGGTTTTGTTCTTCAGGTCTTAATGTATTCCATAATTCTTGAAAATACTGATAGCCTCCTTCTAATACTTTATCAATTGATTTTTCAACGTCTTCTACAGTCGCAGTTGTATCAAACTCAGGAGGTCGATTTTCCGTTCTGATATAGTGATTGAGCAACTCAACAACTTGATAGCAAACTAACTGCACTAAGTAAGGTTGACAGCGAGTTAATTGAATAATTGCATCAACAGCATCAGGTTCATAGATATTTTTCGAGAAATCTTCTACAGGACGTTCAATTAGTTCTCGTGCTTCCGACTCTTGCAAATAGTCTAACTGGATCGAAATAGAATTAATCAGGTAGTCACTCCAATAAGGAGCAAGTTCCTGGGGTAGGCAAGAACCGCTAAATAGCAAAATCCATTGCTGCCGATGTTGGATAATTGACCGTAAAAAATTAAGTGGTACTCTGCTTTTTGTTGCTTCAACGAACTCATCTAAGCGGGGAAATTCATCTAAACACAGAAGAAAGCGTTTATCGGGAAAAGTACGCTCGATTTCTGCAAACCAATTCTCTAGAACTATAAATGGGTCAGTTGCAACCCGAAACATAGCACCTGGATCGGGAAAATCTAAGCGTCGGGGTAGTCTTCTTGCAGCTTCGATAATTTGTTTCGCTATTTGTTCTGCCAAACCAGGGAGAGTTGTTGCGATCGCAGCACCTTGAAAATCAACTAATAATGGTACAAGATTTGCTGCAACTCGATTGGGTAAATATTTTAAAGCCGAAGTTTTACCTGTACGGCGGCGACCGTATAAAAATAACACAGGGGGTTGTTCTGCAAGTGCTAATTTTTCGATTTCCCGAAATATTTTATTTCGACCTTTAAAGCGTTCCTTAGCTGTTTCTGGTTCTAAAGCGTTTCCAGCAATATAGACTTGCCGGATTTCTGCTGAAAAGAGCGATAACTGCTTTAAATTAGGCTGTGCAGTTTCCAAAATGTTCAACCAATGTTGAGTTATACTGCCAAAAGTTTTCGCAAGATTAGCATCTTTACTATTAGCTAAATCTCTAAGTAAGCTATGTAAATTAGAAATTGGTTTATCAAGTGATTTATATTTCCGGTAGGTTGAAGTAGCATTTATCGATGCTTGTACATCCTGACTAACATCCAATAATTGCGGTAATACCAAACCAAATGGTTTAGGCATTGGTGTCGATATCCAATTTAGAACGCTAGTAATATCAGCAATCTCTTCTAAAGTCCGACATTTTTGGAGGCTGTTTTTAGCTATTCTCTTAATTGCCTGAGTCGCAATTTTTTGTTGATTGGTATAGGTTAATAGGTAATTAATCGTCTCGCGGGCAGCAGTTGGGTTTTCATTGTGGGCTTCTACAATTATCTCGGTCATAAAAGGCAAAGGTGATAGAATGCGTTCGTTAAAGCGGGGTGGCAAATAAGCCAACCATTGAACTTTACTACCTCGTCGAGATAGGATATAAATTAAAACTGTCGATAAAAATTCGAGCAGTGATATAACTAATGGAATCCCCAAAAATACGGTAAGCGGAGCCCAAATTAACCCTTGACTAGGTGCTAGTAAGCAAACTAGTAACCACATCATACCCAAATTCATGCGCGATCCTACAAACAAAGGCAACAGCCACGACACCGCAATACCAAAACTCTGACCCATTCCCCATTGCAGGTTCAAAGCAATAGCCAAAGCGCAAAGTGGCAGCCAAATGTATTGAGTTAGTAACCAATGAATCTTAATAGCTGAAGATGAGTGATGACTTCCAAAAGGGATGACAACCAAAAGCCAAGTTAATTGCTGAAACCATTTGAATCGCTTTTCATTATTTTTAACAGCCAAATATAGTCCAATCAGCCATACCAAAATACCAGAGAAAATACTAATTGGTAAAAATGAAGAAGTACCTTTTGCTAGGTAATGAGCAATCGAAATAATTGGAAGTGGAAATACAGATGTTAATATCAAAACTTGCCATGCATAGCGACGAAGTTGAGGATTCGTATTAAAACACCTTCGGAATATAAAGGGGTTATCATGAGGCTTTAATTCCGGGTGGATTTCGCGCAGCCACTTGGCAAATGTATAAGGTTTAAAATAAGCCCAAAAGAGTAAACGGAAGCATTCACCTAAGTAATTGCTGACACTAAAAACTGATATTTGTGTCATGATTATTTCCTAAGCAAGTGGTTGAAAAAATCCTTAATCACTTCCCAAGGCAAGGCTTTTTTGATTAACTTACGTGCAGATTGTATAAAGTCTTTCCAAGACAATATTCCTGTTAAAAATAAAAAAATTAAACTCAGGACTATGATTCCAATAACCCACTGAGCAATTTTCTCAAAAAAATCGCCAATACTTATAGGAAAATAGATAATATTTAATGCCTGTTTCCAATTGGCAGGATGCTTAAAAAATAAAATCACAGCCACAACCACAATAATTACTAAGCACCACCTTAAAAGCCCCTGCGACAAAAATCTTTGTAATCCCAATTGGAATCGATTAATTTGTTGGTCAAATTTATTTTTTGCCCATTTTATATCTTTACCATGATGGCGGGCTTGCCATAAATAAAAACCAGCTAGTTGTAACAAATAAGGGTTGCATTTACCCCATTGTTGAGCGTACTTTTGTTCTTCTAAATTCAAGGCAGTTTTTTTGCCTTCACTGGTATTAACCGACAAACGTGTTAGTTCAATAGCCTCATCAACAGTTAGTTCCCCCAGCTTAATCGTATGACCCAAATTAAAAAAGCCAGAGACAAATCGATGCTCGTCAGCATGAACTTCTAGACGATTACGCGATGCAATTACTAGCATGATGGTGTTATTATCCATCATTGACCGTAAGCTATCGT
>JANNFJ010000400.1:0-3218 GCA_031379725.1 Calothrix sp. OTE_75_metabat_31 | reverse complement strand
GTTAAATCAGCTTTCCAATAATCGCGTATATATTATCTCAGCAGTTACCCGGACAGGGTTAGACCAGATGATGCGAGAAATTTGGCGAATTCTTGATGAAATCAATGCTGTAGAAACTGAGAAAGTTGCCATCGGCGTTTAAACCGTAGGGGCGCTCTTTCCCCCGCCCTCTATATTCATCAGGTTCCCCCGCCCTCTATATTTATACCACTGAGGTATAAGTTACACCAAAATCAGGGCGCAATGCCTTGCGCCCCTACATATCTACCTCACCTGGTTGAGGACTGCTATATTTGATACTTGTTACAAAAGTTTGATTGAATTAAAAGCCTTAAAATACTGACAATTACCCTAAATTTTCATCTAATATTGTCCCTTCTAAATTAGCTCCTTCTAAATTTGCACCATTAAGATTTGCTTCATGTAAATCAGCTTGACTCAAATTAGCATCTTTTAAATCAGTAACTGTCAAATCAGCACCTCTTAAATCAGCACGATCTAAATTTGCGGCATTAAGATTCGCTTCGCTCAAATCAGCTTCGCTTAAATTAGCATTAATCATCTTAGCAACAGTTAATTCTGAGTGACTCAAATTAGCATTATCTAAAATCGCTCCCTCTAAAATCGCTCCTTCTAAAATAGCACCACTTAAGTTAGCATTTGTTAAATTAGCTCCATTTAAGTCAGTATGGCTCAAAGAAGCTCCGCTCAAATCGGCTCCAGTTAAATTTGCACCGTCTAATATCGCTTGGTCTAAAATCAAACCACTAAGATGGGCTTTCTCCAAGTCAGCTTCACTCAGATTTACTCCACTGAAATCTCTTCTACCTTCGCTATACTGCTGCTTAAGTTCTGAAGCTTGCATAGTTTTTACTTCGTCAAATTTACGCTATTAAACTTTAACCATAAAGCAGTGATATATTCTACTACCAGCAGGGTAGTCCTATATTTCCAATTTATCAGTTACTTCTTTTGGCATATGCACAAGGTATGGTAGACTTTTTGAGGATTTATTTATACTGAGTTACTAGGCGATTTCAAGGTAAATTTCGCTATATTTAGTCAAAAAACAAGTAAATCATCCCAAAGATAGAGAATTGCCGATTTAGACTGTCCTTGCTTCAGGTAGATGTTGTTTATGGAAAAATAGGAGTATTTATGAAGGTATGCATTGCAGTTTTAAATAGTGATACGCCAAGGCGTTAAGCTCTGGTCATCGCAATTTGTCGAGCATCTCATTTTACCCTGCTCTGACTTCTCTTAAAGACAGCTTATTAGCTTTACATTTGTAAGCATCTATAAGTAAAGCGAGGTTTGGGAAATTACAGTCTCTCAAATCTTATATACAATCTAATTTTGACTATGGATAGGCGATTAAGTCAACTTAAAAATTGTAGTAATCGTTTATAAATCTGGTGTTTTTGGTCTAGTTATTTTGAGGAGTGAATTTCAATGTCTAATTTTTTCCGTCAGTCGTTAGCACAAACTGTATTAGTCGCTGGAATGGCATTTGCCGCAGCTGTTCCGGTAATAATTCCGACTTCAGTTTCCGCTCAAGAAACCCCAACACCATCTACAACACCACCATCTACAACAACACCATCGACAACACCGACTTCAGCTACTAATTTTCCTGACGTAACCGAGAATTATTGGGCACGTCCATTTATACAAGCACTTGCCCAAAGAAACATCATCACTGGTTTTCCAGATGGTAGCTTTAAGCCAGAGCAAACTATAACCCGTGCCGAATTTGCGGCAATTATTCAAAAAGCTTTTAACCAAACCCAAGCAAGACAATTACCAACAGGTGGATTTAGAGATGTCCCCTCTAACTACTGGGCAGCTTCAGCAATTACTAGAGCTTACGAAACAGGATTTCTGTCCGGATATCCAGATAATACCTTCCGACCAAATCTGCGAATTCCCAAAGTACAGGCAATAGTGGCATTAACAAGCGGTTTGCGATTGAGTGCAGGTGATACAGCTACTCTAACCAGCTTCTATACAGATGCTACTACTATTCCCAATTATGCTGTAGGTCAAGTAGCTGCCGCAACCCAAGCGAATTTGGTTGTTAACTATCCAGATGTGAAAGTTTTCAATGCCGAAACACCCTTGACCCGTGCCGAAGCAGCCGCACATTTATATCAAGCTTTAGTTAGACAAGGACAATTGCAACCAATTGCAGCTAACCTGCCAGCAGCTAGTTATATTGTCGGTGGAACCACATCAACTACAACAGCATCGGGTGATATAGTTTCTGTCGCTACAGCGAGTAATTCCTTTACAATTTTGACTTCTTTATTAAAGTCAGCAGGTTTAGTTGAAAGCTTGCAACAAGGTGGCCCATTTACAGTATTTGCTCCTACTGACCAAGCTTTTG
Organism: Calothrix sp. OTE_75_metabat_31; assembly: GCA_031379725.1. Taxonomy (GTDB): domain Bacteria; phylum Cyanobacteriota; class Cyanobacteriia; order Cyanobacteriales; family Nostocaceae; genus JANNFJ01. The sequence goes on along the minus strand of JANNFJ010000400.1, from coordinate 832 downwards.
CTGCTGTACCTCAAGAAACTCTCCAACGCCTTCAACTACCAGAAAATAGAGATACTCTGATTCGAGTTTTGAGTTATCACGTAATACCTGGACAGCTAACAGCAAATCAATTAAGAACTGGCGAACTAAATACCGCTGAAGGAAAGCCTGTTAATGTTAAGATTAATAGCGATGGTAGTCAAGTAACCATAAACAATGCTCAAGTTACGCAAGCGAATATTCAAGCTAGCAACGGTGTGATTCACGCTGTTAACCAAGTTTTGATTCCACCCGATGTTAGCTTAGGTGGAAGTCAACAACAAGGACAAAACAGCGGTGTTGACCCAGGTAGAGCAACTCGTGGCGGTAGAAGTTATATTGGTGTCGGTGGTAATATTGGTTTGGGTGGAGACTCAGCTGTTGCCGAAGGTAACTTTGCTGTCATTAGTAAAATTGGTTTAACACGCAATTTTTCAGTCCGTCCAGGGGCGATAATTGGTGACGATACCCTCGTTATGCTTCCCATCACTTTTGACTTAGCTTCACAAAGCACAAATCCCACAGGAGGACAAACTTTCTCCATATCTCCTTTTATTGGTGCTGGTGTTGCAATTGAAACTAGCAACGATGCGAATATTGGGCTGTTGCTGACTGGTGGTGTAGATGTACCATTGGGTTCTCGATTTACCTTAAACGGTACAGTAAATGCAGCTTTTCTCGACCAAACCGATGTCGGGTTACTCTTTGGAGTTGGTTACAACTTTTAGAACTTGAGTAGGGTGCGTTACGTGAAAACCGTAACGCACCGAAATATTTAGCTCGTGTGATCGCATACAATTTTTACATTGCACAC
>JANNFJ010000383.1:0-4345 GCA_031379725.1 Calothrix sp. OTE_75_metabat_31 | reverse complement strand
CTAATTTTCCTTTAACTGAGCAATATTGCTTCTACTCCCTAATCTCTATTCCCTAAGCCTTAAATTACACTTGACCGCTAAAGACAGGCTTCACTTTGCGGTCAATCCATTCCCCCAGGTCTTCAGCTACTGTTAAAGCAGCAGGCTTGCAACGTTTAACGTTTACTGATATGCCCTGTGCCCCTTCTTGTTCGAGGTCTTCGATATAGCCCAAGGACGAAAACTTAGCATCGGCAGAACTGAGGAAAGGTCCAAAGTAGTAGGTGCAGCGTGGGGTTTGGGTGACAACCTCAACCCACCATGCTAAACCTACCTGCTGCGATACATTAGTCAACAATTCTTTGAAATTATTCCAAACGCTTTTCATGGCTTTCACCAATTTATAAGTTTTGAGTGAGTGTAAAAGAGTATGCTGAGAATTTTTGCCTTCACATTTCTTTATACTCTTTTACACCGCATTTTTCCAAGAAATTGTTTCTTATTTATCCAGATGTAACGTATTTACCCAACGCTGACGATAAATTTCGTAAAGCGCCATACCTGCCGCTACAGAAGCGTTCAAGCTGGGGGTTTTCCCAACTAGGGGAATTGAGACAAGTACATCGCAGCAACGCTGTGTCAGCAAACTCAGACCTTCACCTTCTGAACCAATGACTATGACAATGGGGCTAAGTTTCTTGGTTTCATGTTTGTGGCTGGCAAATTCCACAGTATGGAGGGGAACCCCAGTATCGCTAGAGGTGCCGTAAATCCAAAAACCAGCAGTTTTCAGGTCTTCCAAAGCACGGCTCAGGTTTACGACTCGTGCAACGGGGAAGTTGTCGAGTGCCCCAGAGGAAACTTTCATAACTGTGGAAGTAATACCAGCGGCTCGACGTTGGGGAATGACCAAACCGTTAGCGCCGATAGCTTCGGCAGTGCGTATAATCGCGCCAAGATTGTGGGGATCGGTAATACTATCGGCTACCACAATTACTGGGGCATCGGTGGCTGCAAAAGCGTTGGAAATCAACTCACCTAAATCGGCATAATTATGGGGGGCAATTTGTGCCGCTATTCCCTGGTGGTTTGCCTGGTCGGTGATTTGGTCGAGACGTTTAGGTTCGACTTCATCGATGACGGTGCCGTTTTCTTTGGCTTTGAGGATGAGCGAATGAAAGCGGTGGTCGTAACGCAAACGCGATGTAATCCAAATCCGGTTGAGATGGCGTTGGTTTTCTAATGCTGTGAGGACTGGATGGCGACCGTAAATGAGGTCATTATCAGTATCTTCGGCTTCTTCATTTTTATTGATGTCCGGTAGCGTTAAGGGCTGACCAATTTGACGATGAGGACGAGCCTTTGATGATGATACGGGTGTAATCGGATAGTCGATTTTGCCCTTTCTGGGACTGCCGACTTGAGGCATTCCCGGACGCTTGCCTTTAATTTTTACAGGTTGTCCGCGCACGGGAATACTGGGGGTGACATTAATAATTTTCTTTGTTTTGTTTGTCATAACAGTGATGGATGGATGAGTTTTTCATAAAAGCGGGCATAACTTTTCCCTCAATTGACCCAAGTTGATAAAACTTGTGTTGCTTGGATTGAGGGGGAAATTTCGCTATTTTTCGAGGTGCAATTTTTGGAGTAGTTCGGTCAAACGGGCTTCATCGGTCAGATATAAATAGCCGATTAAAGTCTCTAAACTGGTTGCTTGTTGATAGGTTTCGGCTGCGACTCGCTTCGGTCGTCGTGTGACTGCATTGCGACCCCGACGGGCAATTTCTAACTCGGCTTTACTTAAGTGCGGTGTTAGCAGCAGCAATTGCTGCGCTTGCATTTCTGCACGTACTTGAGCTACAACCTGGCTATGATAGCTATTGACTCGTTGCGGAGGCAATAAATAGTACATTCTAATGTACAGTTCGTAGACGGCATCCCCTAAGTAAGCTAGAGCAGTGGGAGAGAGTTGTTGGAGTTCCGAGCGGGAAAGCTTTTGGGGCAGATGCTCGCAAGCTATCTTTAAGGCTTGGTAGCAAGAAGGATTTAGCGATGCGTCATCTCCATCTAATAGACTTTCCTCTTTTGATTTCACAAATTCATTCATTCCTCACGGCTACATATAAAAGACTTACTTAGAGAGGCTAATGAACGTCTATAAACTTTCGTTATCGTTAACCAATCATAATTAAGGTTACATTAAGTAATTACTAAATTGTCATTCTACAATTAAAGCTCCAAGAATTACACTTTAGCGCATTCACATTTTTTTGGAGCGAGTTGAGATTTCCAAACTCCAACCCTAAGTATAAACTTTATCCGACATTTTCATTACTATAAGCGTCATTATAAATACTTCAATTATTTAGTAATATTTATTAGCACTTATTTATACTTCGTTTATTTATTGGGATTTGGCGTTCGATACCCAAGATGTCTTTACATATATTTACATATTTATTAAGTGTTTAAATAATAAGCTGTGGATAATACGAGCTTCGAGCGAGAAAAAATTAAGCTATCCAGATTTTAAGATTGGATAGCTAATTATTTGTTTCGCCTGTACGGTTAAGGCGATTTAATATTTTCTAGAGCAGAGTCAACGCTTGTTTGTAGGGCGAGAAACTTCTCTAGACGAACGAGCTTGACTGTTTGTGTGACACGGGCATTAGTGACGATTTGCAAGGTACCTTCAGCAGTTTGTGCCTGCTTGGCAATCTGTACAAGCGCACCTAAACCCGAACTGTCAACAAAGTCAATTTGTGAGAGGTCTAAAATGATATGCTTTGGACCCTCGTCAATTTTGCCACCTAGAACCTTACGAAATGTCGGCTCTGAAAAGGCATCTAACAAGCCTGTGAGGCGGAACAGCTGGCAGTTATCCCGGACTTCACGAGTCCCTCGCAGGCTAACGGTTAAATTAAGCGGTTCAGCTATAAGTCCCTCCCCAAGTTATAAGCGAACGCTCAAGTATATATGGTTTTTATGCTTGTTGTCTAGGGGGGTGGGTGGGGTGGGGTGGGTTTTTCGTTATCATTAGTCTAGTGGTTCGTGTCATTAATTCTGATGGGTAGTGCGCGAACGCACTACCAAATTTTTTTGATGGGTTATAGGCTTTTCGAGAGGACTAGAATCCGGGTTTCTCGAAGAAACCCGGATTCTTTGAACCCCTCAGAATTAATGACACGAACTACTAGTCGTCAACCCGCCCCTACAGGGTTTTCTTCCTTCCTTATACCCCTACACTCTTCCTCATGGTTTGGACGAATTGCTCAAATAGGTAATCGGCATCGTGGGGTCCGGGACTTGCTTCGGGGTGGTATTGTACCGAAAATATGGGTAATGTTTTGTGACGGACTCCCGCAACGGTGCTGTCGTTAAGGTTGAGATGGCTGATTTCGACTACTGAATCCGGTAACGAGTCGGGGTTAATGGCGAAACTGTGATTTTGACTGGTGATTTCAATGCGCTTTTGCAAACCCGTTGGTTGATTTAAACCGCGATGCCCAAATTTGAGTTTAAAGGTTTCTGCTCCGAGTGCATGACCTAAGATTTGATGCCCCATACAAATCCCAAAAATGGGTTTATTTGCCGTGAGTAGTTCTTTGGTGGTTTGAATACCTTGTGTGACTGCTGAAGGGTCGCCGGGACCGTTGGAAAGGAAAATGCCATCGGGGTTATATTTGAGTATTTCCTCGGCGCTGCTGTCGGCAGGAACGACGATGACCCGGCAGCCATAACTTGCTAATCGGCGCAAAATATTGCGTTTAACGCCAAAATCGAGGGCGACAACGGTGAATTTCTCGGTTGTATCGTGACAATCGGGGTTGAATTCCCACACTTTTTCGGTGCGATCGCTCCATTCATATACTTTATCTGTTGTCACTTCGCGCACGAGGTTTCTTCCCTTCATGTTGGGTGCAGCTTGGACTTGTTCGAGTAATTCTGCTACGTCCAAAATCGATGTCGAAATACCGCCGTTCATGGCTCCACATTCGCGGATTCTACGGGTAAGGGCACGGGTATCGATGCCGTATATGCCGGGTACTTGGTGTTTTTTTAAATAGTCGGGTAACGATTGGGTAGAGCGCCAGTTGCTCGGTCGGTGGCAAATGTTGCGGGCGATCGCACCCTGTACTTGCGGTCGATTTGATTCTTCGTCGTCTGGATTGACACCCGTATTGCCTAATTCGGGATAGGTAAATACTATGATTTGACCGCAGTAACTGGGGTCGGTCAGTACTTCTTGATATCCGGTCATCCCGGTATTAAATACGACTTCTCCAATTTTAGTGTCGGTGGCTCCAAATGAGTAACCACGAAAGGAGGTTCCGTCTGCGAGTACGAATAAAGCTGGTATTGC
>JANNFJ010000317.1:0-2223 GCA_031379725.1 Calothrix sp. OTE_75_metabat_31 | reverse complement strand
GGTTTTACCGCGCACGGAACTTTCCGTTTTCTTAGCAATCACTGGATTACAGACTACAGATTGACTTGTTTCAGCACCCAGCCCAGAACCAGGAACCACTTGTACATTTCCTGAGTTACCGTCTTCAACCAGCACGTAATGGTATCCCAAATACCGCCCATAAGTGTCTTTTAAAACCCGTCGTATTAGATAACCATACTGCACCAACTGACGGATGTACTTACGAACCGTCTCCACATTTTTTCCGATTTCTTTTGCCAGAGCTTTAGGAATTAGCTTCCAAGTATCAGGTTTACTAATCCTCTTCGATAGAATTAAATACGCGACTGCATCTAGTCGATTGTCATTAACTGGGATGTTATCTGTGACATGAAAGTTTGACTCGTGCTTTGAACGAAGGATATGAATGTCTGGTGTGATGTATCTCATGATGGTTCTTGGTAGGTGGAACCGCTTAATTAGAGCTGGATTGATCGGTTTTTTGGTATCTCATTCATTTTTTTTGGTACCCTATAGATGATTAGTTTCTATAGTTTTTTCCTTAAACATGATTGTCGTCACGTTTTAAAGGCGTACCGTTAAAGTAAAACGGACAAGAAGTCGCTCTAGCTCTGCTTAGGCGGCTTTTTAGTGTGCAAAAATACTCCCTTATCCTATCGTAGTCAGGGACAAAAATAGTTTTTTGTAATAGTGTCAAAAATGCCTAGAATATGCTCAAAAAGTCTGAAAACCAGGCTGTATAAAGAATTCAACCTTTTATAAATAAAGATAATCAATTATTGCTGATTAGCCATCTCATTATCCCAAGCCTCTAGTTCCTCAGCAGTTAGGTATAAAGTGTTCTCTGCAATTACGTTGGCAGGGAGAATGAAGCGACCATTGGGTTTCCGAGCTAAATAACCATATTTTTCTAACTGATTAAGACCTTTTCGGACTGTTTCTAAGCTCAGTCTAAACCTGTCGGCTAAGTCACTTGATTTGACATCTAAGGGCTGAGGATTAGCTGCATCTGCGTGTCTCAACAAAAAAAGCATGAAGCACATGGAGTTTGCAGATAATCGTGGATCATTGATAAGGTCATCATTAATGACAGTGGAGTTTTCTGGTGTGTGTTTTGAGCGAATGATGTTGATGTTAGTAGACATGGTTACTCCTTAGCTGTTGAAGATAGACTTTCTGAATCCTTGTCTGACCATTGTTCCAGCCAATCGCCCTCAATATCTTCAATATACCGATCGACGCGCCCCAAACCATAAGTCATCTTATCTTGAGAAAACCGCCGAATTACCTCCAACGTCTTCAAGGCGTTGCGAACCTTTTCACTCTGTTTTTTTGACATTAGGCAAACCGATCGATCAATTCTTCCCGGCTCAGGTGCTTCAATAACGGTATTAGCTCTGATGCTGGCAACTTAATGGCCTTGGGGACAATCGCTGACAGCTCTTCATCCAAAGAGCCAAAGCGGTCAATTATCAAACCTTCCACAAAAGTTTTAGCTTTGGTGTCAACAGCCTCAGCGGTAGCCCGCTCCATATACTCAACAAATACCGGCGATTCAGCTAAAGACATAAGTAACTCCGTTTCATCAGGATATTGATCGGTGCTAGCTTCCAAGTTGACCTTGAGGCTAGCAAACTTATTTCAAGTATTTGCTCATCATAGGTATAATAATTCCATTTGCTATGATCTCCCTTACTTTATAAAGGTGTTTGATTTATGAGAAGTATTCTACTTGCTGTTTCAATAGTTTCTCTTTCTACTGTTATCACATCATGCTCAGAATTGGGATTAGATATATCTGGAAAGTACCTCCAAGAAAACAATCCCACTAGCTATATAGAATTAAAATCTGACAAGACATTTTATACGGAATATGTCAAAGAAGAACCTTATATTGGGAAAAGAATGGTTCGCGTAACAGGAAAATATAGTCACAAAAATAACGAAGTGATTATAACAACTGATGGTGTTGTACAAGTAAGAAAAATGTCTCTTGACGGTCAAAAATTAACTGATGTTGATAGTAAAACTGTCTTTAAAAAACAATAAAATTACTTTTTTAGTGTATCTCATCAGTAAATTGATCGATCAACTCTTCCCTACCCATGTGCATCACCAACGAAACATATTCTGACTTTGGCAACCTGATAATGTTGGGAATGATCGCTGATAGCTCATCATCCACAGCGCCAAAGCGGTCTACCATCATAATTTCCACAGTAG
>JANNFJ010000310.1:0-1603 GCA_031379725.1 Calothrix sp. OTE_75_metabat_31 | reverse complement strand
ATTAAATTGGTGTAAGAGGGTTTTTGCATATGGTAGTTCCCAACTAGGTAAGGTGCATATGTAGGGGCGCAAGGCATTGCGCCCTTATCTAGGTGTAAACTGTACAGTACGTTGAGAAACGCTATAAGTACTATTACGAATGAATTAGATTTTTGGCAAGAATTTTACTTTGTACTCTCATTTTTACCCCACCTGAAGGAACAATTGTAATGCCTCGACGCACTGGTTTAACAGGTTGCTTGTCGATTAATTCGAGTTGAAACTGCGACAAAATACTTGCGACAACTAACTTCATTTCATACATTGAAAATGCAGAACCAATACAGCCACGATACCCTCCACCAAAGGGTAGATATTCGACAGGTGAAAATTTTTGATTAAGGAATCTTTCGGGTATAAATTTGTTGGGTTCTGTGTATGTCTCCATACGACGATGTGCAAGATATATACAAGGTACTAAAACTGTTCCGGATGTAAATTTATTGCCTGTAATCTCGACTGTTTCTTTAGTCATTCGTGGAGTGCAAATTAAAGCAATGGGGTGAAGTCGCATTGTTTCTTGACAGACAGCAGATAGGTAGGGTAATTGTGTAATTTCGGTGAGGTTTGAGTTTTTTCCTAAAGTTTCTAATTCTTGAATCAGGTTATTTCGGACTTGTGGTTGTGAGTGGATTAAGTAAAATAACCATGATAGTACACCTGCTGTTGTTTCGTATCCTAAAAGTAAAAGTGATATTAATTGGTCTTTTAATTCTTCATCGGTCATTTTTACGCCGTTTTCGTCTTCTGCTGACAGCAACAAGCTGAGAATATCGGTAAGTGAAATATCGTTGACTTTACGTCTTTCGGAAATTTCAGCATAGACTAATTTATCTATTTGTTGCTTGCGACGTAAATAATTTCCCCAAGGGCTGAATTTCCCGAAGTCTTGTTGCAATGGGGGAAAGAAAAATAAGCTTGAATACCAAGGAGTAGTGATGTCGTCTAATAGGACGCTAAGAAGTTTCTTTAATTGTTGATAACGTTCACCCGGACTAATACCAAAGACAACTTGTAAAATAATTTGTAAGGTGATATCCGGCATGACATTCTGCATGGAAATTACCTTTCCTGTTTGCCAATCTTTTGTAACTTCTGCGGTAATTTTGTGAATAGTTTCACCGTATGACTTTATTCTGTCACCATGAAATGGTGGCATTAATAAATTGCGCTGTTGATTATGTTCTTTGCCTTCTTTGAGAACTATTGAATTTGCACCAAATAAAGGTTGAAATACATGGGTTGCTTTTTTAAAATCTAATTTATTTGCAGGAATAGCGAAACACTCGGCTATGGCATCGGGATTACTAAAAAATACTACAGGTGGTGAATTAATTCCCAAGACTCTGACAGTAAAAGTATCACCGTATTTAACGGCACATTCATCTAAAAAATTTGTTGGACTAGCAATTAATTTTAATGTTTGGATAAAAGGATGCATCATCATCTAAGTTCAAAATATCTGTAATTATTTTAACTATAGAGCTTTTCTTGCAGCTTACATCTGCAAAAATCTATAGGACTACTATTTGATTTTTGAAAAGAGACGTAGGGTGCGTTAGCG
>JANNFJ010000305.1:0-2345 GCA_031379725.1 Calothrix sp. OTE_75_metabat_31 | reverse complement strand
TTGTCTCCCCCTCTCCCTTGTCTCCCCTTCTCCCTTGTCTCCCCCTCTCCTTATCCCCCTTCCTTGTTACATTTTTTTACATTATCTGCTAAATTACTTGACAGACAGTAAAAACTGTTCAAACGCAATACATTGGAGTTTCCCCATGTCAGGTTCTAAGAATTCTATTCCGGCTGCTTCAGACGACCGAAATGCTTTGCGTACCGGCTTTACTCCTCAGAGTGAAAATTGGAATGGTCGCTTTGCAATGATTGGTTTTCTTGCAATCATTTTAATTGAAGCTATGTCTGGTCAAGGTTTTCTCCATTTTTGGGGCATCTTGTAAATTGATGTAAGCAATAAGTACTTTGCTTTTATGCTCGGTTCTAAGTCAACCGAGCATTGATTTTATTAAGCCTAAACTTTGCTTCCCGCTTCTAATGTGACTTTTTGTCAATATTTTTTTTTAAGTCCTGCGCGATCGCCTAGCTGTTGTGCTATATTAATAAGCGAGAGTTGATTCGGCGATCGCGTTTGTTTTTATTATTGATGGTTTTTCTCACTTTGGTATTCACAGACTTTCACCCGAAATCTAAATCTCTACACACTTACGATTTCGGAGACATACTATGTCAGTATATGTAGGCAATCTTTCTTATGATGTCACAGAAGAGAGTTTAAATGCAGTATTCGCAGAATACGGCACTGTTAAGCGTGTTCAGCTTCCTACTGACCGCGAAACTGGTCGCTTACGCGGCTTTGGCTTTGTAGAAATGGGCACAGATGCTGAAGAAACAGCTGCCATCGAAGCACTTGACGGTGCTGAATGGATGGGACGCGACCTCAAAGTAAATAAAGCTAAACCAAAAGAAGATAGAGGTTCTTTTGGTGGTGGTGGTGGAAACCGTGGTGGTGGTGGCGGCGGAAACTTCCGCAATAACCGTTACTAAGTTTCCGTACTTAGTTCTGTAATACTTCTGTAGGTTGAGTTCACTCCGTAGGGGAAACCTGATGGGCAGCGAAGTGCAATTCAACAAGAAACTGAAAGTATTTGCAAAAATTTAGCTAATTTATTTGTACAGTAAGTTTTATCAGTTTAACTTTTTAAGCTCATTCAACTTATTCTACCAAAGTAATTTAGATTCATAAAAGGCTCAAGCACTACTGCTTGAGCCTTTTTGATTGCTTTGCGATAATTGATTATACGTAGGTAGGGGCAGTTAGGCATCGTACTTTTATAAATAGTTGGATAATGAAAAAGCGATGACACAATTCTCGTTTTAGTGCGACAAAGAAGGGCGCTGCGGCCGCAGCGCCCCTACCGGGCGTGTAAAATTACCATAGCTTACAAGGGTTGAGAAACGCTATATTTTACCGGTAAGAGACTTAAATTTAAATATAAATAGAGACGTTACATGTAACGTCTCTACAAAAGTTTCTAAATAACTTAAATTCCCGAACCGTCGAGGAACTCTTCAATTACTCTATCTCGAATACGACAGCTATTCGCGTGAGCATCACCATCATCATCAACCGCTTGATGGTTATTTGTACCAGCAAGTACGAATGTAGGTACATAAGGCTGTTCTCGTGATTCTTGTAACTTGGTCATTTGCTGTTCGAGTTGCTCAATTCGGTCAACTAATGCCCTGATTACTTGGGCTTCAGCATCTGGTAAACTAGCATGTTCTAGTGGATTTACGCGCACGCCAGAGCGATAAACGATACGTCCGGGAATGCCAACGACCGTACAATCTGAGGGTACATCGCGCAGCACTACAGAACCAGCGCCAATACGGACATTGTTACCAATTTCAATGTTACCCAGAACCTTAGCACCAGTGCCGACGACGACATTTTCACCTATGGTTGGGTGGCGTTTGCCTGTTTGTTTTCCTGTACCACCCAGGGTGACTCCTTGATAAATCAGCGCATAATCGCCGATAATCGCGGTTTCACCAATCACCACGCCCATACCGTGGTCAATAAATACACCCCGTCCGATTGTTGCACCTGGGTGAATTTCTACTCCTGTTAAAAATCTCGCAATATGCGACATGAAACGAGGAATAAAAGGCATACCAGTACCGTAGAGGAGGTGAGCCAGCCGATGAAAAATTAGGGCTTGCAAACCGGGATAGCAAAACAATACTTCCAACCAGTTACGTGCAGCCGGGTCACGTTCAAAAATAATGCGGAAGTCAGTAAGAAGTGTTGATAACACGCTTAAAGCACCCTCGATTTTGCCAAAATAGCTCTATTCTTATTTTAACCTCTTAAGGTTATCTCCGGTAAGTCAATTGGGAATTTGTATTTGTTTTCAACGATTATTAATTAGGTAGTGCGAGCATCTTGCTCGCGTATGA
>JANNFJ010000302.1:0-2072 GCA_031379725.1 Calothrix sp. OTE_75_metabat_31 | reverse complement strand
TTTAAATTTAACTCTTGAAATGGTTCCGAATTTCCTTCGAGCTTTAAATTGTCTGTTGATTTCCCATTGATTTGCAGTTGATATTCCCCGATTTGCAATCCTTCAAGGTAATAAACTCCTGCACCATTGGTTACAGAAAAGCGATTTTTTCCAGAATTCCCTTGAATTGCTTCGACTCTAGCACCTGCAACAGCATTCCCTTGAGAATCGGTGATGACTCCCGAACGTGTATAGGAACGTGTTAAAGGTATAGATATGGGTGTATAACTACCAGCGACGACTTTAACTGCTAGTGCATCGGGTGTAACTTGCCAATCTGGAGGAAATCCCGCAGGGTCGATTTGCAAACGATAGGTATTGGGCGAGAGACGAACCATAATGCGATCGCTACTAATATCGGGTTGAAAAGACTTGATACTGCGATTGTTAATCGTAAATAGCTCGGAATCTGTGTAAGCAGCTTCGATGGTATCGCGTTTACCATTATTATTCTTATCAAAAAATGGTTGAATTAACAAACCACCTTGAGTACGAAAATAATCAGCACGTCGATCACCAGCAGTAATACCCCTTTGTAATCCCAAGCTAGAAACTAAATCGAGACTAAAAGTACTCTCATCGGTTGTCACCGATATGCCTTGATAACGTGCCCGTAACAGTATACCTGGTAAAACCGTTGTTGATAACGTGGCAATCGGTGCCGCACCTTGCGAACCTAGACCGTAGCCTAACTGCGTTTCCCAAAGAGAATTACTATCAATTGCCCGTTGTTGGGAACGATAGCGCCATCCTAAAGTTAGCAAGTTGTCGCTACGATTTTGACTGCGCGTTTCATAACTTAATAACAACGAGTTGCCAGCATTAAATAAATTATTTGTGGATAAATTGTAAGTAAACTCTGAAAGCGTACCAATTTCATTGCCTCGTTGCGACAATTCGAGTTTTCCGAGACGTTGCAGTAAATTCCAGCGAAAGCGATTTTCTGTATCAATGCTGGCACGACCGAAAGTAAAAGCATCTCCACCGCTAAAGTTAAATTGGATACCACCAGCAGTGGCATCACGACTATCATTACTGGCAAATAAACTAAAAGCATTCGATACACGCCAGTCTAAATTAAAACGACGCGAAAAGCGATCGCTTGTAAATGATGCGCTCAAATTTGGTGATGGATCATAGCGAATATCTGCATTTATATCCCAGTTATTACCCGTAATTGTGGAAATTGCGACTTGTAAAGGTAAATTTGCCGGACGGTAAAATAATTCTGCCATTGCTTTAGCAGATTCGTCATAAATTCCCCCCAAACCTACCGTTAAATTTTCTGATAAACCCCATCTTTGGGCAATTCCACCCCGTAAATTTTGTAGAGACGCGTTCGCTGAAAGCGTTCCCGAAGGGTAATTTCGCGTCTCTACATTTCTTCGTAATCCACCTGAAATCACCAAAGCTGTTGCACCCGTTGGTAACTGTCCTGGTACAGTAGAATAATTGGCTTCTCGAATTTCTGGTTGTGCAGTCAGTCGTCCTTGGGGATATAACAAAACCCGGTAATTGCTGCTAAAAAATTGATTCTCATCTTTGATATTTTCAAAACGGTAAATTCCCGAAGAATCAACCAGCACTTCCGAAATTATGCGTGAGCCTAAACTTTCTGTTAACCTAACCAAAGTACCTGGTTCAGCAATACCTGTAATAGTCCTGCCAATTTGTGCTGCACTCATCCGTTGACGAGTATCGACAAAACCCCCAAACGATTGCGGTGGAACAAAACCTGTTCTTTGAACGAATGTAAAACCCCAGTAATTTCCTGCTGCTTGGCTTTGCCAAAAAGTGGGTTGCGAACCTAGAATATAGTCAGCGCGATCGCTTTGTTGTAAAAACTGCGCTTCGGCAATTTTCCAACTAGCTTGGTTTTGTAAACTAGGTTGGTCAGTACGTACAAACCACGAACCACCGAAAACTGTACCAACAGCGGTAAAGTCTCCTCGATAGCTTGGTGATATGTTTTGAGTGCCGCTAGCATTTACCTTTTGTTCAACTGCTGCCAAACTAAAGTTTGCAGGTGCAAC
>JANNFJ010000295.1:0-1615 GCA_031379725.1 Calothrix sp. OTE_75_metabat_31 | reverse complement strand
TGAATAACGGTGATTAGGGTGACACCAAGGGCAAAAAAAGCCGAAAATACTATACCCATTGCGGCATCTTCTTTAATCGGCGAACGGCTACCAATCCAAGCGATAGCCATTGTACTGATAACACCAGCGATGAAAGCCCCGATAAATATATTACCACCGAGCAAGAATGCGATCGCTAGTCCCGGTAAGACCGAGTGACTAATGGCATCACCTAGCAAAGCAAGTCGTCGCACCATCAAGTAACTACCGACAACAGCACATAACAAACCAACAAGAATTGCAACGATTAGTGAACGCTGCATAAAACCATATTGCAATGGTTCAATTAATGCGTTTAACATAAAAATTTAAGGGTTAGGAGTCAATTATATATTGATACAGGTATTAATTCTTAACTCATAACTCCTGACTTTATCAAATCTAGGCTGCTCCAAAATACATAACTCTACCATCGTATGCACGATACAAATTTTCTTCGGTCATGACATCCGGACGCGAACCAGCAGCAATCAATTCCTGATTTAACAGTATCAAGTCGTCAAAATTAGTAATCGACGCACCCAAATCGTGATTAACAACCAGTACGATTTTACTACAAGAAGCAAGTTCGTGGAAGATATCAAAAATTACCGACTGCGTTTTCTGGTCAATACCAACAAAAGGTTCATCAAAGCAAAAAATCTCAGCTTCTTGTGCTAAAGCACGGGCTAAAAATACCCTTTGCTGCTGTCCTCCCGAAAGTTGTCCAATGGGACGGTCAGCAAACTCACTCATCCCCACCCGTTCCAATGCTGACTTCGCAACTCGACGACTAACGCCAGAAAACTGCCGTAACCATCCAGTCTTCTTTACCCTACCCATCATGACTGCATCCCATACCGTAGCAGGGTAACTCCAATCGATTTGACTGCGTTGCGGTACATAAGCAACTCGTTCAAGTTGTTGGGACAAAGGTTTGCTTTGATACAATACCTTTCCGTGGGTTTCTGGAATTAAGCCTAACATTGCCTTCATCAACGTACTTTTACCAGCACCATTGGGACCATAGATACCCGTTAATCGTCCGGGTTTGATGGTGCAGCTAACATCCCGCAATGCTTCGTGATTCCGATAATATACACCCAAATTGGTGATATTGATTGCTGTAACGGTATCAGTATCAATATTTTTAACTTTATCCATTCGAGACATTTCGTCTGTGTTTGACCAATTTTGGTTAAATTGGGGGTGTAAGTTAGCTTCCATAAGAGTATTTGAATAATCGCTATTTCCACCTTACTATAAAAATGAAAGAATTATGAAAACATCTATAATAAGGAGTAATCTTATATATAAGTGAAAGCAATACTTAGGGAAGAAGGTGAGAAAAGTTAAGAGTTGTAGCAACACAATAAATTTTTTAAGCTGATAATTTAGGAGTTTTTGCTTATATGGGGAACAAAATTCTTGCATTTACCTTTTGTGTCTTATCCTTTACTTTACTCAGTTGTTCGGGTGCTACTACCTCCAAAAGTAGTAATAAACCATTGGTAGTTGCTACCAGCACCATCATTGCAGACTTAACCCAAGAGGTTGGGGGTGACGAAATCGAACTCAAAGGAATACTCAAACCGGG
>JANNFJ010000271.1:0-5705 GCA_031379725.1 Calothrix sp. OTE_75_metabat_31 | reverse complement strand
CTTCTTGCCCCAGCACCACCAAGCTGCATATTCAAGCTTTGCCAACCAGCATTTTGAGCAACTTGAGAAACTCCACTTTGCAACCACTGTAAAATTGACCATTGTTCGGGAAGTCCCAAACGTTGTTGATATAAACTTTGTCTCCAACCACCATGTTCGATTAATGCACCCCACAATTCAAAGGGGATATGGAGTCGGGGGAAAAGAATATCTGGGTTTGCGAGGCGAGAAATGAGATTTTGTGCTTGGGCTTGGGGTAAGCTAGGAAGCGGGGCGATAAGACTTTTGGTGACTTCTTCAGGACAGATTTGGTAAGTTAAAACTAAAGTGGAAATATCTTCGATGATGTCATTCGATGGTAATGAGTAAGTGCGATCGCTTGGGTCATAATTTCCCCTATTCTTAAGTTGTGCGTGGGTACAATAACCCCAAATTCGCACGTAATTATCATCTGGCTCAATTTGTACTGACAAATAATAATCGCCAGCAAAACTCTGTATATCTACCCAGTCTTGAGAAACTCGCAATTCGCTTAAATCCATCGCTTCGCTGGGAATTAGTATAAAGCGTTTTCTATCTAATGTAATAGCAGTACCGTTTATCAGTTCCCAAAAACTTTCTGAAGCAGCGTTAGAGGGGTAGATTTTGGCTTGCGGGGCGAATTCGTCCTGTAGCCAAGGTAAAATTGTCAAAAGGCAAAGTTTATTTATATACCCTTGATATTGAGTCGCAGGGTTAGAAAAAGATTGCATTGTGCGACGTGCTTGCAAACGCACATTACTGGGTATTTCTAAAATTAAGTCATTTGGGGAAGTGAAAGTATATATATTCATGGGAGTAGGGAGTGGGGAGTGGGGAATAGGGGAGGGAAGAAAGAGGGGAGGGGGAGAAGGGGGAGATAATTAATTTTTTACTCGTAACTCATAACTCCTAACTCCTAACTCCTAACTCCTAACTTTTAATTCCCCACTCCCTAGATTGCTTTGCAACCATTCTTCAATGACGGCAATCATTTCTTTCAATATGTCTGAGGTAAGGGAAATATGCATTTTTTCTTGACTCCAGCTAGCTACAGCTTTTACCAAAGTTTCTCGAATTTTGGTAAATCGCCGCGATACAGTATATTGGGGAATATCTAACTGCTTGGCAATTTGCTGCTGAGTTAATCCTTGACGATACCATAACTCCAACATTTGCTGCGATTGCGTTTCTAATTGCGCGATCGCACTTGCTAAAAGCGTGTTAATCTCAGTTTGCTGGGAAAACCTAGTTTCTTCTTCCTGTTGAGTAATAATTTGGGTGAGTACAGATTCCGACCCTGGCAAATTATCCAACCATTCGGAAGAATCATCGCTACCTTTGGGGTTATTGAGGGAATTTGTAGTTGGGTATAGATATGTACGTGCGTGTTTAGCAGAATCTAACAACCAAGCTTCTAAAATTTGGGGAGTTACTTTTTGACTGCTTTGGGAATTGTAAGCTTGAGTTATAGCTTCCCACACTTTCGCATCGGGTCTAACTAAAGTTCGAGTGGTGCTATCTGGATTTGGTAAATAAAGCGTTTTAAAACAATTCCAAGCAATTATATAAGAATTAATCGTATCCTTCGATAAACCAACAGCTTCTAAAGACTCTACCAAACGCTTTTGGCTGATTTTGCGTAACAGTCCCCAAGGAGTACAAATATCAACCTCGTGACGTTGACGGAGAATTTCACGGATACTACAAGCAAAGCTAGTACTAGCGTAATTTCTCAGGGTAAACCCTTGATTGGGGTTGAATCCTTGGAGTACCTTATCAGCTTTTGCGATCGCAATTTGAAAACAGTCCGATAATTTATACTGCGTACTGGTAAAACCCGTAGATGTTTTCTGAGATGCCCAATAACAAGCTTCTTGTAGATAAGCAGTTAAATGCTGTTTAGCAAATATTCCTACCTCTAGATTTGGCATGTATTTATACCAATATAGTATCCAGAAATTTTCGTTCTGTTCAATAGGATTATTTTTGGTACAAAGAAGCATACTACGACGTAATCTAGCATCCGTTGCCCAATTGTGGAAGCGATCGCCTTCAAATTGCACGAATGTCGAAAAAATTTCAATAATGGTTTGTCGAGGTTGCATAAACAATCTTGATCCGACATAGAGAACAAGTGAAGGTGTTAAACGACACCTGCACAAACTTTACTACAAGAATTCCTGATTATGTTTCATAAACTTTCGGTAAAATTAGCTTTCGGTAGCTTAATGGTACTTTCCGCAGCTGCGGTACCTTTTGCCCAGGTATTAACAGCACAAGCAGAATTAACTGTAACACCAACCTTTAGTTGCGGGCCCCATCTTCGCACTTATATTGTCAAACCGCTTGATAATCGTCAAGGACGAGGTATTCGTTGCGTCAAATTTAGCAATGGGACATCAGCAACACCTCGCATTCCTAAATTAGCATGGTATGGCGAAGGTAATTGGAGTGGTGCAACCTATCGTCACGTTGGGCAAGCTAATTATATTAATTCTAGCCTTGTTGGTTCTGCTTCTGATATTTATGGAAATGGTGAAGATATTAACAACAACTTTAATCTAAATCTCAAAGTTAATATTGCAAATCCAGCGAGGATTCAGGTTAGTGGTGCATGGAATGAAGAGTGGATATTAGTGAAATCAACTAACTATAATCCTTTACCCAGACCGAAAACTTGCGGTGGATATTTTGACGAGTATAAAGTTTCCGATTTAGCTGGAAATCGTCAAGGTCAAGGTTTGCGTTGCGTCCTACGTGTTGGGGCAAAAAATACAACTTGGTTTGGGAATGGAAATTGGGGAGGTACGACTTATTCGCATATTGGAACTTATTCTACAAATAGTCACGGTGCGGGTGATATTTGTGCTGCTGGTTTGGGACCGATTTGTAATAACTTTGCTTATGGTTCATTGAAGTTAACTCAATTATCTGGTGGGTTTGATGTCACAGGTGCTTGGAGTGAAAAATGGAGGAAGTAAGGAGTTAGGAGTTAGGAGTTAGGAGTTAGGAGTTAGGAATCTTTTTTGTATTTTAAGTATATAGAAAAAATCAGGGTTCGACTTATCTAACAGATTACAAAATATTTCGCTATCACTACACGATTTTTAATGGAGTTATCAAATGTTTAAACGTTCTTTGATTGCTGCTTCTAGCATTGCCTTGACTGCTGCTGTAGTTAGTCCTGCTTTTGCCGCACCTGCGGACTTTGTTGGCACTTGGGTAAATACAAATTCTAATACTCGTGGTATTACCCGTGTAATAGTTACGCAAGCAGGTGCAAATGGTTTAAATGTGCAAGTATTTGGTAAATGTTCTCCTAGCGATTGCGATTGGGGAAAAACAACTTTATTAACTTATGGCAATAATGTGCAAGATACAAACCATCGCTTTGCCACAGCTAATTATGCTAAAGGATTTTCTAATACTTTTGTCACTTTCAGCCTAGCCGGAAACAAGCAAATTAATTTGCAAAGCTTTACCCAGTTTACAGATAGTAGCGGAAGGCAGAATTATGCTTTTCAAGAAGTATTTAAGCATTAAATTTTAGTGACAAATTATTAGTTTCAATATTTACTAGATTTGAAAATATTAGATTCCCGACTTCTTAATAGGATACTATTGGCGAATCAGGGGTATCACCCCTCAATATAGCCTTCTCGAATGCCCAAAATCCCGCCCTACCATTGAATGGTAGGGCTAATCGGAACGTTCGCGTAGCGTGTCCCCTTGGGACTCAGCCTGCTTGAAGCAGGCTTTGTTCCGATTAGCCCCAGGCTTGAAGCCCGGAAGGCGGCCTTTCGGATAAACGAGGGGTCTAACCTTCTATTCGCCAATAGCAGCATCCTTAATAGTTATCGGGAATTTTACTTTGTTTTTTTGTTCTCAATCGATGGGGAAAATCATCTTTGGGGTTATACTATTTTGATATGAAGATGTACATTATTAGCCGTATATTTACAGCGCTTCCGGCTATTATGCAATACAGTTTTTTGTCCTTTTCGCTCTCCTACCACAGCTTTCAGCTATGAGGTACATCCTCATAGCTGGCGGAAGTGCTGTAAGCAGGTTTGGTTTTAGTTAGACCCAGGTTTAGAGGATGTTTGAAAAGTATAGTTTTTGTCATGCTGAATGGAGCGTTCGCGTAGCGTGTCCCCTTGGGACTCAGCGCAATGTTCGCAAAGCGTTCCCGCAGGGTAGCATCTTAAGTATATACGGCAAGTCGAGATTCTAAAGCCTACAGCACGTTACCGCTTCATTTCATTCCGCACCCTGCGGGATGCAAGCAACAGAATGACAAATTATACCTATGCCGGACTTTTAAAATATCTTCTTATAGCTCTTGTCATTACCAACATTTTACATATTTTAAAATTGTCGCGTTAAAGCAACCCTAAAATATCAAAAACCGCGTATCAATTTGGGTAACGTCAATTTGGCATTTAGGCGATCGCTTTTTCCAAATCGTTAATTATCAATAAATGAAGGTTATTGATAAAAATTCTCGGATTTAAAAAGTTGGGATACTAACCTCCCTCGTAATTCAAGGTAAAATCAAGGCTTTTGGGATAGTTGCACCCATCTTGACAGGGCTGGATGCTGTACCTATTCAGTAGTACAGAAAAACATAAAATTAATTTCAGTGATGCCTAAAACCAATACCTCACAATGATTTTAGCGCTTGTATTAATTCTCTAGCGTACAATAAACCCGTTTTGTTACATTCGTGCTATCTACCCGAAAACTGCTGTAAATACAGCTTTATAAAAAAACTTTTGCAAACACTGCATAAAAACAACTGGGCAAACATAATGAATGAAAGAAGGGGTTGAACCCCGAAAAAACATCACTAAAGTCAAGGATTTACTAACATGAAACTTTCTAATAAACTCTCCAGTGGTTTAGTCTTAGCTTTAAGCATTGCCTTACCTTCGGTACTTTTTTCAACAACAGTAAAAGCAGAACCCACAATTAATAAAGTACCCTCTAACATCAATCAAACTGTTGCACCAATAAAAGTTTCTCCTAATATTGCTGGAAAAGTAGGTTCGGTTCGTCCTAATGGAAAAAATCCTGGTGATGCTGCTTGGGAGTTTAGTTTAACTGTAAAAGGTGATGAAGCTCGTAAAGTTACACCAGTAGTAAAAACCTCAGCAACGGAAACTCTACGTTCTATTAACCAAGGTAAGTAAAAAAGTAGCTTTTTGCTAAAAAATGAAGTACGTAAATAAAGGTCAAATCACCTCAAACCTTTTTATGATCTACTTCTAACTTTGATGAATAATTCGATAAACCTAAATATAAGGTTGATTGAAAATCTAAGCACGTTACCAAAATTAAAAGTTTTTCGTTACTAACAATAAGGATTTCCAAACATGAAACTTTCCAGCAGTTTAGTTTTAGCTTTAAGCATTGCCTTACCTTCGGTACTTTTTTCAACAACAGCAAAAGCAGAACCCGCAATTAATAAAATACCCTCCGCTATCAATCAAACTGCCACACCAATTAAAGTTTCACCCGGTTTAGCTGGAAAAGTGGATACAATTCGTCCTCATGGTAAAAATCCTGGTGATGCAGCTTGGGAATTTAGTTTAACTGTAAAAGGTGATGAAGCTCGTAAAGTTACACCAGTAGTAAAAACCTCAGCAACGGAAACTCTACGTTCTATTAACCAAGGTAAGTAA
>JANNFJ010000258.1:0-3443 GCA_031379725.1 Calothrix sp. OTE_75_metabat_31 | reverse complement strand
CTTGCGCTTAAAGATACTTAGCCTCGGAAGGTGCGTTACGAGAAGCGCTAACGCACCCTACATGTACTTAATTTTTTTCATAAATTAAATAGAATTCCTATATTTTATTATAAGTTGTAGAAACTCAAAAATAATGTTGGGTTACACTACGTTTCACCCAACCTACAAATATATTTCATTACAGATAATTTTTAGCTTGAATTGCAGTATCGGGATAATCTGTAAATACTCCATCAATCCCTAATTCAAGAAATAGTTCGTATTCCTTTAATGGATTATCTTGCAAATTGGATGGTAAAAATATATTCTCATTCCGAAAAGTCCAAACGTGAACGAGTAAATTTTCTGCATGAGCATTACTTATTACCAAGATTGGAGATAATAATTGATTATTACTATCTCTAGGAATTAGTAAATTTTTATTAATCCCAATTGCGATCGCATACTCAGAAATTCCTTTTAAACCTGTGGTAGTTATCAAGTCCCTAAAAGTACGTCCGTCACCACTCGTAACAAAATCATATGGTTTTCCCGTATTATTAATAAGCTGCACTAAAGGTAAATCCGTTTTTGTTGATAAATACTGCAAATTGCCGACTTCAAAAGATTGAATAAATATTGGTGCATTTTTATCCTTATAACCATTTGCATGTAAAGCTGTAACCAAAGGATTTTCTAATCCTAGCCCAATTGAATTAAAGTAACTTGGATGCTTTGTTTCAGGATAAATACCAATCGTCCGTTGAACTGTCTTACTCCTACGCTTTACCAAATCAATGATTTCCTGGAATGTTGGTATTTCGTACAATCCATCAAAAACGGCATTCCCAGGACAAATATTTGGGATTCGTTCCTTTGCACGTAACTGCTTAATTTCTGCTAGCGTCAAATCCTCGCAAAACCAACCACTTTTCGATTCTCCATCAATAACTTTTATCGTTCGACGATTTTTAAACTCTTGACAATTTGCAACATTCGTAGTTTCGGAAATCTCATTTTCATGGCGGGCGATTAATACACCATCCTTAGTTATAACCAAATCGGGTTCGATATAATCAGCACCCATCTCAATCGCTAATTCATAAGCTGCTAACGTATGTTCAGGACGGTATCCACTAGCACCACGATGTCCGATAATTAACGGTAATTCCATGATTAATATAAGTTGGTCACGATTTTTCGTTATCCCACGGTACTCTAGGGGCACGATATATCGTGCCCCTACGGAATATTTTGGCACAGACTAGGAATTGAACCTTTATTTTCTAAAATTTATTCTATGAAGTAGAGGACTGGGATAGTTGATAGAAGTAGGGTAAAGAGATATTCCCGAAAATTTACCCTTTACCGTTTACCCCTTTCCCGAATTATTATATATATCCGGCTGCACCAAGGTAATATTATATGGAATCAACTATGTTGGATGTACAAACCCGAATCCAAGAACTACGGCAGGTTTTGCAAGATGCCAGCTATGCTTATTACGTCCTTGATAACCCTACAATGCCGGATGCAGTATACGATAAGCTGTACCGCGAACTCCAAGACTTAGAAATCCAGTATCCCGAATTAGTTGCATCCGATAGTCCAACACAACGGGTTGGTGAGAAACCAGCAACGCAGTTTAATTCGGTGCGTCACAATGTACCCCTGTATAGCTTAGAGAATGCCTTTAATACCGAGGAATTGACAAATTGGGATAATAGATGGAAGCGTAACTTAGAACCATCATATCTAGCAACGCTTGCGGAAGTCGAATACGTTTGCGAATTGAAGATTGACGGCAATGCCCTAGCATTAACATACGAAAATGGAATCTTAACACGAGGTGCAACGCGAGGTGATGGGGTAATGGGGGAAGATGTTACCCAGAATGTGCGGACAATTCGCTCGATCCCTTTGCGGTTGAACCCGGAAGCATTTGCTGGTAAAATTCCCGAACAGGTTGAAGTTCGAGGTGAAGCATTTTTGCCCTTGGATGTATTCAAACAAATCAACTTATATCGGCAAAAAGCTGGTGAAACCCAGTTTGCAAACCCCCGCAACGCAACTGCAGGAACATTGCGACAACTCGACTCAAGGATTGTCGATAAACGTCGATTGGACTTTTTTGCTTACACTGTGCATATCCCTGGTCGAGATGATGCCAGTGTTGCGAATACTCAGTGGGAAGCGCTGGAATTACTGCAAAAAATGGGTTTAAAAGTCAATCCCAATAAAAAGCTGTGCCCATCCATACAAGACGTTAGCGAATATTACCAAAATTGGGACACCGAACGCCTGCATTTACTCTACATGACCGATGGAGTAGTGGTCAAACTCAACTCGTTTAAGCTGCAAGAACAGTTAGGATTTACCCAGAAATTCCCCCGTTGGGCAGTAGCATTGAAATATGCTGCCGAAGAAGCACCAACCGTAATCGAGAATATCGTCGTCAATGTCGGACGCACCGGGGCATTAACACCCCTAGCATATATGCGTCCCGTACAACTCGCCGGGACAACAGTACAACGGGCAACTTTACATAATGGCGATCGCATTACCCAACTTGACATCCGCATCGGTGATACTGTCATTGTCCGCAAAGCCGGGGAAATCATCCCCGAAGTAGTGCGTGTCCTCAAAGAACTCCGTCCCGATGGTACCTCCGCTTTTGTAATGCCTACCCATTGCCCGGTGTGCGGTCAGCCCGCAGTCCGTGAAAAAGATGAAGCGGTAACCAGGTGCGTCAATGCCTCCTGTGCGGCAATTCTCAAAGGTTCCATCGAACATTGGGTTAGTAAAGATGCCCTCGATATTCGGGGGATGGGGGAGAAATTGGTGCATCAACTCGTTGATAAGGGTGGGATACATTCAGTGGCTGATATATATGAGTTGACAGCAGAGCAATTATGTGAATTAGAGCGGATGGGGGAAAAGTCAGCCGAAAAAATTGTTGATGCGATCGCAAAATCGAAAAATCAACCTTGGGGGCGGGTATTGTATGGTTTAGGGATTCGTCACGTCGGGAATGTCACCGCGCAATTGCTAGCTGACAAATTTACCACTGTTGAAAAGCTGGCAGATGCATCGAGGGCAAATATAGAAGGTATTTACGGAATTGGTGGCGAAATCGCTGACAGTATATATCAATGGTTCCGGATTAGCGCAAATCAAACTTTAATTGAACGGTTGAAAAGTGCTGGTTTGCAGTTTGTGGGAACCGTGGAAGCATCGGTAAGTAGTGATGGCAAGTTGGCAGGTAAGATTTTCGTGATTACCGGAACAATGCCTACTTTGAAACGGGACGATGCGAAGACTTTGATTCAGAAAGCAGGTGGTAAAGTTACGGATTCGGTGAGTAAGAAAACTGACTTTCTGTTAGTTGGTGAAGAGGCTGGTTCTAAATTGACTAAGGCTGAGAGTTTGGGTGTGGCAACGTTGAGTGAGGAGCAATTGTTAAC
>JANNFJ010000257.1:0-51112 GCA_031379725.1 Calothrix sp. OTE_75_metabat_31 | reverse complement strand
GGATATTTAGAATTAAGGATGCCGAACTAATGCCAAGCTTTTTGTATAATGATCTGACGCAATTAATGCCGAAGATTTTAGAACCCAGATACGAGACTTTATTCTTTGAGAATGGGAATTTAATCCCCACCCAAACAGATTTAATTCCAGGACAAAGAGAAATTGCTTACGAGCGATTTTCTGAGTTTGGGGATGCTGACTTTGTAAGCGACGCAACAACAAACATCCCCATTGTTGACATTTCTGTTGACGAAGACAGATACCCAATTTATATGTTGGCTTCTGGATTCCCGATGTCGTTGCAAGAGCAAAGAGCTTATAACTCGCGATCGCGTGGTAGTACAACATCATCAACATTTAACCGATACGAGCGACGGATGTCAGCTGCTCGTAAAGTCGTTGCAATGAGAACAAATCGTGCAACATCAATGGGATATGTCGGACAAAACTTAAACTTCCCTGGTATGTTGACCAATGCGATCGTTCCTGCTGTAAACAGTTCATTTGACATGAACACGGGGACTTTCATGACAATTCTTGATTTCATGATAGCTACGATTGAAAGCTTGACTGATAATTTTGTGTCGATGGAACCTTCACAATTATTGTTGCCGTCAAATGCTCGAAAGAAGATACTTTCAACTTACAATACGAACGGCACTAAGACCGTTATGCAAGCGCTAGAAGAACAATATCCAGATTTAGAAGTACGCAAAATCCGCGAAACTTCTGCAACCGCATTAGACGCAGTTGGGACTATTCCAAACCGCGTAACTGGAAAAGATCGGATAATGCTTTACCCCAAAGAATCGTCAGTGTTAAATCGCCATATTGAGTCGAATGTGGCTGAGTTAGCACCCGAAGAATTTATCCGAACTGATGGGTTGCGTCGAATTTATCCAATGTTCTCGTGCATTACTCCCGCTATTTTCGATTACCCGCAGGATTGCCGATACATTGACATTGTGAGAGTGAACTAATGGGAACAGTAATACTTAATACGCAAAAGCTTGGAATAAGCAAAACAACTCCTTACTATGTCTCTGGGCAAGACTTGCTAAATCCAGAGGAAAAAGACATTAATCTAAGAAAATTAGAAACCTGGCAAGTTGAACTTAAGGACGGGGCGAATGAACTAGGCGATCGCCTAGTTGAACTCATCAAAAAACATCCCGATATTAATTGGTATGTGAGCAATGGTATTCTTGCTTTTGAAGAACAACCAACCCCAATTACCCCACCCACTGAACCACAAATAGTAGCAAAAGACGTAAAAGCTCTTACTTTAAAGCTTGCTGAACCAATCATCAAAGCTGAAACAGATATTAGGCTATTGAAGGAGTGGGAGAATGACCCACGAACGGGAATTAAGGATTTAGTAGGCGATCGCCTACTAGAATTAGGAGAAATGCCCAATGTTTGATTCCCCTTTTGCCTCCGACATATTTCAACAAGCTACTTTTACATTTAAGGTGCAAAATGGCGATGCCGTGACGGATGCAAGGGGAAACAAAAAAACAGTTGGCGAGACTATTGAACACACTTTTAAACTGACTAAAACTAGTCCTAACTTGCGTAGGGAATACGAAGTCAGTCAGCTTGACGAGCTTTATAATGTCACGGTAATTGATGGGAACGGGACACTAGACAAACGCATTAAGCCCGGAGATGTAGGAGAAGGAGAAGTGCGCGATCGCAAATGTATTTGTACCGTGCGATCGCTTGCCCAATCATCTATTAATTTAATCCCTGAAATATTGGGCGAAAAATATCTTATTCAAGTTTCTTATAGAGCGAAAGGAGGTACTGTCTAATGGCTGGGAATACCCAACTGACTGCGGATCAGATTGTCAGTGTAAAAACGAAGCTAACGGACTGGGGTTTACTTGACCCGTTGTTTGCCTCTGAGGGTGACCCTCGCGCGCAGTGCGGTCATAACAACAGTTGGGGTGTAGGTTCCGTCTCTGCTGCTGAAGAGTTTTTGAAATTGTTTGGCACAACCAATGCGGATGGTGTGATTTCAGAAGATGAGGCGACGCTTATCCTGTCTAAAGGCGACCCGCAACCGCTCAAGCCTGATGGAGAAAAGGCAAAACGGATTGTTGACGCTTATCAAAAAAAGAAATGGTACGTTGCTCGCGGGTCGGATTGTTATAACGTCCTGTGGGTCAGAAACATCAACCGTGACTGGACAGAAAAGAAAGGGCAAATCGACGCTTGGGACGACCTTTGTATTTTGTGGCAAGCCCAACACAATGGAACTGTCCGCATTATTGAGGAATTTTGGCAAGTAACCAGTCAACCTGGACTGTATTACACCCAAAAGCCTTGCAACTCAGATGGTTGTGCAACGGTAGTGCCAGGACAATACAAGGCTTGGCAGCGTGGGATGCACGGCAGCGGTCGATCTGCCCACGAGGGATTTAGGCAAGAGGGACGTATTACCGTGTACCGGGATAGTAACCGCGACGGTTTCATTAGTGGGGAGGCTACCCAGTCGGGTGTTTTTTATTGCAACTGGCATAGCACCGTTGGCGCACCTGAAGAGATTGGGAGATGGAGCGCAGGTTGTTCCGTGTTCCGCTTTATGGACGAGCTACGCAGGTTTATGCATATTTTGGAAGGCGATCGCCGTTACCGGGCGAACAAGGCTTATATGTTTATTGGTGCTTACTTATTGAGCGAGGATTTGGAATGGGCGATGCTAGCTTCACAGAAATAATTCTATCCGTCTTTTTGACCCTGACTTGCTTGCTTTATTTGGTGAAAACTTTTGGCTGAAGTCTCAGTTACGTTTGATTTTTCTGCCATAACCGCGATCGCATTACGCCTTCAAAATCTGGACATGACTCCACCGTTACAAGAAGCTGCTATTTATCAAGAAGCATCTACAAAAGTTAATTTTGCTAAAGAAAGTAGCCCGGACGGTCAAAAATGGCAAGATTTGAAACCAGCTACTTGGCTAAGAAAACGGTCAGGGTCAATCCTTCGAGAAAAGTCAATACTCGTCAATTCAATTACTCATTATCCCGTTGGTAATGATACTTGGGTCGTTGGGACACAGATCGAATATGCGCGATCGCACCAACTAGGCAACCCCTCTCGCAATCTTCCCGCCAGACCGTTTTTAGGTTTTAGTCGGAATGACATCAACCAAATTAATCAGATTTTTCAGCGTTACTTAGATAGGAGTATTTAGCATGGGTTTCATGGTTACGAACCGGGCAATTAACGAATCGAAGCAAGCCACCACATTACCACGTCCAATTACTTTCAAGCTTGCTGATAGTCAGCCGCTGCAATCGTTATTTTTTTGTGATGTTGATGATGCTGGAAATGCTATAGAAATCGGCAGCGATTTCTTTTTCAATACTCTAAAGAATCTGCCCTTTGAACACTTGCTTATGACAATACACGGGTTTAATACGTCGCCGTCTGCTGCGTTGGCGAACACAAAGAGAATGCAAACGTTGTTTGACGCAAAAATGCCCGGTAAAGTAGGCGTTTTGCCGTTGATATGGGCTTGTGAAATTTCCAGCGTGAATATTGCTGAAAGGTACTTAGATGATCAGCTCCGTGGGGACGCGAGCGGCATTGCCTTCGCTAGGCTATTTATGATGTTTTTGGAATGGAGAGACAAAAACTCTACATTAACCAACCCTTGTATGATCAGGATATCCATGCTCGCGCACAGCATGGGGAACCGAGTACTGCGTCAAGCGGTTCGAGATTTACAAAAAGTCTACGGCTATTACGACATCCCCAAGGTCTTCAAGCACATATTTATGGTGGCGGCGGATCTGACTAACCAAACTTTAGAAAAAGGGGAGGACGGCGAAAAGTTGCCTTATATTTGTGACCATCTCTGTGTCTATTCGGCTATGGACGATCTTGCTTTGCGATCGTCTAAAGTTGCTAATACTATGTCTGTCTCTCGCCCTATCGGTAGAAGATTGGGGCACACTGGGACTGAGAACCTTTCTCAATGCCCCAAAAATGTCTATGACTTTGGTTGTAGCGATTTTAACACCAAGTACGACAATCCATTGGGACATACCTACTTCATTACTCACCCCACAAATGCGGCTGATATTAGCCCGGTCTTTACGCATATACAAGAAACGATCGCCAACAAAAAGCCAAAAACAAAGCTTGACTCTAATGGTCAAGCCATAAGGACGAACGTATTACCAATAGTTTAAGCTACGCTTTTTTCGCATTTTTACCCCTCGGTTCGAGGGGTAAAGCAATGCCTCTTCGTCAGTCCAACCAAGCCTTTTACGAGTCCTCAATATATCGGCGGATATGCCTATTTTCCTCGACCATTCCATTAACGGATAGGTGAGATTGTCAAGAGTTAGATATATAGTCCTCCTGGTATTAAGCGATTGCTCGCTTCTGAGTATCCATATGCAGTTTTGAGGGTTGTAATCGCCGTTTACGTCTACTCGCTCCAGACTGTAATTATCTGGCTTTTCCCCCATGTCGGCTAGAAAATTTTCAAAAGTTTTCCAGCGATCGCAAACTTGAATTCCGCGTCCTCCGTAATAATGGTATGAGATATTGTTCGGATTAGAACACCTAGCTTTCATGGAAGCCCAGATTGCATAGACCTTCCTGGAGTCGTTGTTCTTTGTCGATGCCCTCCCGTGCTTGGTTAGTCGTTCAACTGTGCGCTCGTTTTTGTAGCAACCGCAGGACTTTGTGTGCCCGCTTTTCAAGTTCGTTCCACTTACAAGAATAACTTTGTTGCAATCACAAATGCACTTCCATATGACAAACCCATGCTTATCTCGCCCGTGTTCTTCTATGACAGACAATCTCTCAAACTTGTGTCCAGTTAAATTCAATTTACTTGGCATACAATTAATCTGTGCCTTCGTATTAAGGTACTTGTCCTGGGGGTTTCAAGTGCGTCAACACTTCCCCGCGAGGACATATATATTATACATCTAGTCCTTGCAAGTTTCCGGTAATTCCCGGTAAATAGATGTCATTCTGCAAAGCCGTTTAGGTTACCTGCTGTGCGAGCCGACTTGTCCAACGTTCACCAATTCAATTAACACAACGTGACTTTAGAATTATCTGTTTTGGAATTAGCGATCGCCTCCCGTCTTGACCCCCTCCGCCAAGCGCTAAAAGAGTACGGGATACCAATTGCAGCATTGCCTAAAGAAGCGGGTGCATATTCGGAAGATGAGGAGGGGGCGATCGCAATCCTCATTCCCAGCGCAACGGGTATAATAAATGACCCAACAGCAACGACAGCGCAGGACGCGGAGATAAACGTTAGCATTAATATTTCGCTAGGTAAGCGGTATCAAGACGTAGCGGGTGAAAGGGATGTACTGGAATGGTGTTGTGACCAAATGATAGGCTTACTGCTCGGATTCTTCCCATACCCTGAACTAATGAAACGTCCTTTGTACTTTAAATCCTACGAATTGTTTAAGCCTAATAACAATAGGTGGGAGGGGCAAGTTAACTTTGGCTGCGTGAAACAAATTCGTAGCATTCCTTTTGCCGATGAATACGAGGTAGTGCGAGTGCGAATGCTTGCATCCTTGGATCTGGTAACTGGTGTAGTGGTGTCAGAAGTCAAGCAATAGTACAATTGTTGTGTCAACATCTGTCCAGAAATAAATTTATAAAAACAGAATGGCAGTAATTGGAATAAATATTAATGAAATTTCCCAAGCGACGACAGCAACGGCAACCGATCGCATAAGTAAATGCACGCTGCTAATAATTCCGTCTGGTGCAGCAGCTGCATTGCTTAATCAATTCGTAGGGGTAAGCAGCGCAACCGACTTTACCAGTAAGTTCCCAACTGCCTCAGAGGTAGTTTTACAGTCAGTAAAGATATTTTTCTTAAACAATCCAGACGGACAGCTATCCGTCTATGCTTGCAGCGACTCAACCATAACAGGAAACACACAGACTGACTGGAAAGCGCACCTTCTCAAAGGCATTGGCTTACTGACGTTGAGAACTGATATTGATTTATCGTTGTGCGTTTGCCCAGAGATTGGAGCATTTACCGCCCAATCCGATCGCACTGCCGTATACAGCGCTATCCAGTCAATGTGTGAAAAGTTTGATTGGCTTTTCTTTCTCAATGCGGCTGTAGACACTGACACAAAAACAAAGGCTATTGCCGAACGTGCGCTTTACTCGTCTCCACTTGGACACAGTTCGTTCTTCTATGGACGGATCAAAGACAATGACGACAAAATAGTACCCGTGTCAGTGGTTGCGGCTGCTATTTGTTTGAAACGCGATCGCATTGAGCCTTACTCACCTCCGGCAGGGGCAAAATATCCAGTGCAGGGTATTAAGGATTTGGTTAATTACGTTGATAACGCAACTGACTACAACGATTTGAAAAACCAGCAAATTAATGTTTTACAAAAAGTACCGAGATACGGAACGTGTTTATGGGGGGCACAGACTTTATCGACAGATACAAAGTTTAGTTTAATTAATACTCGGATAGCGGTTAGTGTCGCATCCTTTCGGCTGGAGAATGCGCTTATTCCCATACTATTTGCAGCGAGCGATCCGCAAGGTCGAACAAATAGAGAAGTTGATCGAATCATTATCTCTTTAATGACAAATCTTTGGCTTGAAGGGGCATTGTCTGGGGCAACTCCAGAGGATGCATTCAAGATTGAGGATGTGCTTGTTCCCGCCGACCCCGCGCAACAACAAGCACAACAACAGCAAGGGCAACAACCGGCAACAGCTACGACTGCGATCGCACGCAGCCTTAAAAAGATAGAGAAGAAAATATACGCTCGATTCGTTGAGCATGTGTCCCAGGTGCAGCTAAGTGTCTTCGTTGTGGACGTGTTGCCGTAAACACTAAGTAAAAACATTATGCCAGTCAATGCAATCCCATTAAGCGACGGAAAATTTGAGTTAGAGGGGCTATCTGAAATAGTCTTTGATAAGTGCAGCGCGATTGTCGAAAAGCCAGTGTTTGGGGATTCATATTTCAATCCCAACACTGGCAAGAACTCTAAGCTGGTAGGTCAGATTGAATACGAGGACATAACTATTGAAGCTATTTTAGATAAATCTCAAAAAACTAGGTTTAATGCGTTTAAAAAGCAGTGGCAAGCCAAGCCAAGTGGTATCACCGCTACTCACATACTTGGAGGAATTACCACGCACCTAACCGGGGTACGGTATGGTGGTTCGACCTTTGGCGAATTTGACAAACTTAGTAATTCAGCCAGTAAAATTTCAATCTCGTTAACTTTTGAAGGAATACGCGAAATTTAAATGCTTAATATCCCCAAACCAACTATTACTTATTCGCTTCTTTCTGAAGATGAAATTTGTTTAGAGAATGTTAAAAACTTCAACGGTGATCGCATGTCTGTAATCCTTCGGCAAGCGACTCCAGCAGACCTGGATGTTCTTGAATTGTTGCAAAAAGATTTAGCATCGGGAAAAATCACAGCGAGAGAGATGGACGATCGTAGTCTTGCTAAGTTGATAATTAAATGGGGCGATCGGGATGTTCCACCAACATCATTAGAACTACGAACAATGCCACTAGAAACAAGGGGGGTACTGTTGGAAGTATTCCAAAGCTTTTGTATGCCCAGCTTTAGCCTTGTGGAAGCAAAAGACAAAGGAAGAACGGCTTAGGATAATATTTATTTTAAGCAACAAAAACTTCGCTGATTATGAGAAGTTTAAACATATTCCAATAACAGTAATTAATCGAATGATTGCTGTCTATAACCAGGTTGTTGAAGAAGAAAACAACACACTCAAGCGAAAATAGCAATTATGTTTCCATCCATAGATGAAGCAATGCCGATCACCAAACAATATTCAGGCATCGCACCAACGAATTACACATGGGACGATGCTTTGACGGTGTTACTGGAACAGTCGCGATCGCCCGAATCATTTCGTCCTTGGATAGTCGCTGCTTTTCATTTGTGGAGTGCGTCAGGGTCAGCCAGACAGCAGCTATATGAGGGAGATGGGGCAAAGTTCCTTAAGCCGGAAGATTTAAAGCCAACAATCACAGGCTTACTCGCCACACAGGAAGCAGTAGACGGGGGGCTGTCAGGTATCCCCGATAGTTGGACAGTCGCCAAGGTTCGGCTCCTTTGTGGTTGCCAATCCGCAACGGAAACAGTCAAAGCGTATGGCGGGGGTGCGATGGTTGTTTAACTTGTTTTGTGTTCAAAAGTAAACATTGTGCGGATTTAGTTACGCGATCGCTGTATAATTATTAAAGCCCTCGTGGGAAGAGTGTTGGCACACTTGCATTCCCCAGGGCTAGTACCTTAAGCACAAGGCACAGGAGTATTATATGCCAGCAAGAATAGATTTAACAGGGCAAAGGTTCGGGAAGCTTGTAGTCCAGCAATGTGTAAGATCGGAATCACGCTATCGCTTAATATGGGGCTGCATTTGCGACTGCGGAAATTCTAAAGAAGTATATGCATCTCTTTTAAGGAACGGGAAAACACAATCATGTGGCTGTTTACGCAAAGAACAAGCAACTTTGTTTTCTCAAGGGCACAGAGTAAATGTCACTCATGGGATGAGCAAAACAAAAGTATTTTCTATCTGGAAAGCAATGAATTTACGATGCTACAACCCAAATAACTCAAGCTATAAAGAGTATGGTGGACGCGGAATAACAGTTTGCGATCGCTGGAGAGGAAAGGAAGGGCTTGAGGCTTTCTTGATAGACATGGGGCATCCACCGACTGATAAGCATTCCCTTGATCGGATAATAACTGACGGCAATTACGATCCTTCTAACTGTCGTTGGGCAACTTCTAAGCAGCAAGCAAGAAACAGGAGAGATAATCGCATTCTTGAGTATGCTGGGAACAAAATGTGTGTTGCGGACTGGGCAGACCTCTTAAATGTCAATCATGAAATCATAAGAGGTCGGATCAAGTTGGGCTGGAGTGCAGAAAGAATTTTCCAAACTGATCCTTGTTGTTATGCTCCAATCAAGTAGGTAGTAACCCAGTAAGCGTCCAATACAAAAAACCAAGAGGGATTGCAAATCTTTTATTTGCCCCCTCTTTTGTTTTGTATATTATTTCATAGTGCCCGTGGCTTCCAGTGCCAAGTCCACTTGAACCTGTAAAACCAATAATTTGTCCTGCTTGGTAAGTTCCGCTCCGTCCACTATTCAAATGAAAAACTTGATAAGTATACTCGCCAGATTGGTATCTAATCATGTTGCCAGCACCCCCTTGGTTTGGGAGATACTCAACTGTTACTGACTCGCCCGGTTTGCAAATTGGGTAAATTTTAGTGTTTGTAGGACAACCAACATCTACACCATTGTGCATTTTATAAACTCCAGTCACGGGATGCTTTCTCATCCCAAAATTAGAAGTAATAGGATAACCTGCCACAACATCACCTTTAACGGCAGCTTTTTTCCATTTCACGTCCCACTTATCAAAATCAGAATTGCCTACGGGAGCCGTCCCACTAATAGCACCTCCCTGAGTAGGTGTTGAATCTTGTTTAATCACAACAGCAACAGGTAGGTAAATCGATATTGTGGATGCGATCGCGCCATTCCCCCAGCCATGTTTTACCTGAGATATTCGATACCCTCGGTCAATTGCTTCTCCGTACCCGGTTTCAGGCTTAACTATTTCTCCAGGCTGCCAAGTCAAAACATCGGGTTGAAGGACGGATAAAATTTGCAGTTGCCCTTCAAAACCTTTCCCTACTCCCTTCTTTTCATCGGCTGCCGACTTAAGATCAAGTATTCCAGCTTTGTTTAAATTAACCGTTGGTTGCAACTTACCTAGTTCTACGGCTGCTGTTGGTAAAGAGGTGCTAGTAGCCGTCGGAGGTTGTGCAGTTGGCGTTGTCACTTTTTCGGTTGGGACTGGGGTGATGTTGCGGTCGTTGCTTGCTGTGTCACCCCAACTACTGCCCGGTAGCATTGCATCTTTCTTGACTAAACGAACTTTATCCGATGCCTTCAATGGTTCTAGCTTTATTGTGGAAGCATTCCCACGGACAAATAACCCAACCGTTTTAGCTGCCTTAACTAAAGCTTGATAGTTAGTTTCGTTTCTCTTCACTACAGTCATTACTTTGTCGGCATCAATATCGTCCGCGATCGCCACTTCAGCCCCCACCCCTGCGGCAATTTGATTTGCAAGTTGACGAATAGTAGTGTTGCGATAAACTGCGAATGTTTTGGGGCTTTTAGCAATGATTGCCCTTACTTGTTTGCCTTGAATTGAGGTTGTATGAGGTATGCGATCGCTGCCTTGAACATCGGTAAGAAGGAATTCGTAGACAGTCATTTCGGTGTCGTTAAACCCCATTTCGACAAAAATACGAACGCCTTGGGTTACATCTATTGTCGCGCTATCCGTCTTTTTTTCTGCACCTAACGTTTTGAGTGCGTCAGCAGCAGATGGTAGAGCGGTTGCACTGGTGGTTGGTGGAGTAGGGGCAACGGTAGTTTTCGGGGATGAAGCTAATTTGAACCGATTGAAATTGGCTAAAAACGTCCCCTTTTTCCCTCCAGGCGTTCCCTGCCCGTATCGCGCTGGCTCTAACGATGCCCATTCCCACGATGCCCCGTTCCCCTTTCGTCCATCTCCGTTTAATGCTGCTTCCGCGTCACCCCTTTCCACTTCTTCGAGGATTCCACGATATATCATTCTTCCAACCGCTAAAATCTCTTGCGATATCGGCTTAAAATCTTTTAATCCTAATCCCTTCGACCCATATGCAGTATCATCGTCCCAAACAAAATCCATTGTCTGGTATCTTCCGGTTGCTGAACTGGTAAAGCCACTAGCTGATCGCCTTTTACGCGGATGCTCTTTTAAAGTACGAGGGTCAAACGTCTCTGTTCCGCCAGTGTCCCCAAACAAATACCCGTACCCACCTTTTGTAGCCGCACTATCTCCCAACTCCGCGATCGCGATCGCGTCCAAAAAAGCTCTTACATTAGAGTTTGACAATGCCTGGTAAGCTTTCCTACCCACAGGTGTCAAACCAGATAAGTCAGAAGCACCATGTTTTTGCTCTAACTGCTTTAAATACCCGTTTGGGTCGCCAGTCAAAGACGGAGTGCCAGTGCTGGCAGTGCTTGCCTCTTCTTTCTTCTCTTCCCCTAGCAAGCCTTTGGGAACAACAATCATTCCAACTCGTTGAAATTCAGTTAACAGTAAGTTAAGCAATTTAAGCTCAGGGTCAAACACAGAAACGGTGCAACTTGATGCCCTTTCTTGTTCTCCTAAAGTTACCTCTACCGATTGGAGGAAATTGTCATCATTTTGATAAATGAATTTGTTTGCTATGTTGATACGGATTTGTGGCGATCGTAAACGCATACAATTAAAACTTACAAATATTTAATTAATAATATCTTCGCATGGCTAATTCAGTCGTTTCAATAGCAATTAGTGCAAGAAATTTGACAGGTGCAGCATTTAATCAACTCCGATCGCAAGTCGGTTCAGTGACAAATGCCTTGGGAGCAATGCGATCGCAGTTCGCCCAATCAAACCAAGAAGCAGGTAAAGCGGCTAACGCAATAAGTTTGTTGAGCGGGCAATATTTTCTGTTGAACAAAGCAGCAGAAGCGGCGACACTGGCTTTTAGTAAATTATCATCAGCAGGTAGTGACGCAATCCAACGTCAAGTTGAACAAGTCTCGGCTTTGTCAACTGCGATGCAAACTTTGGGGTTGAGCCAAAGGGATGCGGGAAGGTACACACAGGGAGTAGAGACCGCGATCGCAAAGCTTGGCAAAGATTTGCCCGTTAATGCTGAAAACATCCAGGTGTTTTTTAAAAGTATTCAAGATGACTACAATATTGCTTTAAAGGGTGCGGGAGCAGGACTTGAAACTATTAAAAATGCTCAGTTGTCATCGTCGTCACGGATTGCAATATTGTCCGATTTAGCAGGAGGTGATGTCAATGCTTCACGTGCTGCAATTTCTGCTTTTCTTGGTGGAAGCGTAGGGGCAAGAGGGTTAAACCAATATCAATTTTTTGCAAACAATCCCCAACTAAGCAGCGCTTTAAAATCAGGGCTATCCGCAAAAGGGGGTAATTCAACAAGCGATTTATCTGCTTTAGATCGAGTCAAGCTATTAACGGAAGCCCTTGAGAAGTCTGTTACACCGGAAATGATAAATTTGCTACAAGGAACTGTAAAAGCTAGATTATCTAGTTTCATGGATGCCTTGTTTGACCCAACTATTGGGCTATTTTCAGTCCAACGAGATTTAGAGCCAAAAATAGATTCATATCAGTCGGTCTTCACGGCATTTGGAGACACACTTGATATTTTGGTAGGGAACAACGGGATAGTCGATAATTTATCTCGATTACTAGGGTTTGCGGGGAAAGACCCAATGCGATCGCTCTACGATGGAGTTAACGCGCTCAACGCCTATCTACTTGGCATCGCTGGAAGTTTAGTCAACCTAAAATCTTTATCGGGTTCTGACATAGGGGCAGGAGTAGGGAAATTTCTTGCTCAAGCTACAAACTTGGTGTTTGACGGGTTATTGGGCGCGATCGCCAGTATCAACTACAAAGGATTACTCAAAGGCGTTGTAGCCGGAATCGGTTCGTTCTTGGCGAACCTAAATTGGAAAGTTTACCTTGCAGGTGCGGTTGGGTTGATTGGTGCGGCGGTTGCCCCGTTTGTAACAGGTGCATTATTTACCCTGTTTGCCGGGGTGGTGTCAGCTGTAGCAGGTGCGTTAATTGGTGTACCTGTACTAGTAATTGGTGCGATCGCGTTGGGAGCTATTGCACTAACTAAGGCGATCGCTGACAACTGGACTTACCTTAGCAACGTTGTTACTGGAGCATGGAACAATTTAACCAAAACAGTTGGTTCAATCATCAACCGAATTTCTGATACTGTGTTGGAATTTTTCAATGCCATCCAAGAAAAGTTCAACGCAATCACCGGAACCATTACCAACAACCCTACTCAAGCACTTAACAGCGCACCTGCTAGAGGCGTTGTTTCAGGTGCAATCGCTGGTAGTGGTGGCGGGTTGATTGGTGGATTGATTGGGGGAATTGGTGGTTTGCTTGGTTCGGTGTTTTCTCGCGCAGACGGTTTCATCCCAGCGAGTGGAGGATTGATTGGGGCACTGGCTAACGAGGCAGCACGTAAACCAATTGGGTCGGATATAGTCATTGCTAACAGTTCTGAGGCTATTCTCACAAGGGGGATGCTGACCAACCTCACTGGCAACTTATTAGGTGCAGGGGGTTCAAAGCAAGTCAACTTCCAAGCTGGGTCAATTGTGTTCAACCTACCGTCAGGTACTGCAACTGAGATTGCTATGGAGGCGATCGCAATCATTGAGCGAGCATTGACCACTGAGCTTGAAGCGAAAATCGCTTAGTTATTACTGCACCCGTTAGTAAACTGGTGTTTTTACACGACCAACACCACCCCGATTGGCAGGAAAACCGATTGTCAGGTTTCCCGTCAGTCGGTTTAACCGATATCGGAAAACCGGTGCATATATTAAATACTGATCCGAATAAAGTAATTAAAGAATTAAATACCAATACAAACCCTCCCAACTTCGTGGGAGACAATTGTGGGGGGGGAATGCTTTGAGGAAAATGCGGTTGACCAAGAGAAAGACTTCGTTGATGTAGATAGTCTCTTCGCTGGTAAAAAAGAGAAAGACAATGCGACTACGACTAAACCAGTCTAGAGGGTAAAATATTCCGCCGCCGTCCGCGCAAAGAAAAACACGATTCCCGGAACGGGATAGCTTCGCTAATCGCCGTCTCTAATGTTCCTAGATGGCAGCGATCGCATTCAATAGATAGATACTACATTTATAGAAAATTAAATAGCTTGCTGACGCTTTTAGATACGTATTGCCAAAAGACGGATAAAATACTTTATCCGTCTTTTATGTAATGAGTTGTCGCTCGTTGATTTGCACTAACCCAATGTCAAGCTTGCATTCGAGCAATTGCCCGTCCTTTGTCCAGCGTGATTCAGTGCGATCGCACTTAGTCATTACGCATGGACTAAGCTGCTTATTGCCCCATTTCCAAAACAAAATAGGGGGTGTACTAGGTTGCGGTTCCATGAATTTGGCAAGGTTACTGACGTGATTGCCAATCAAGACATCATTACTTCCAACTGGGACGGACATAGATATTGACCAACCGTTGACGCTAGCGAATTGAAGAATAGGGATGTTACCGCTTGTATTGCTTGGTTGGTAGCTAATTCCCCTCGACCATTGGATCTCGGTGGGAAGTAGCAAAAATTCCCACACTGCTTTCCCGTCAAGTCGTGCGATCATTGCAAACTCAGCATTAACGCTTTTGTCTCTTGGCAGGGCGTTTAGAACTTTAATGTTCAACTTACTGCACCTTCTGGTAGATCCGATGCTGTAGGTTCGGGGTCAATTGATACAACGTCAAATGATGGTAGCTTGCGAACTGCGGCGGCTAGGTCGAGATTGGTAGTTTGCTCAATGTCAAGTACGTGCCCATAGTGTCCGTAACTTTGTCCTAGTTCATGCTGCAAAGCTTCTTGGTGCTGACCATCCATTTTAAAAGACGTGGGGGAATCTGCATCGTCTACGTCCGTTTCGATAATGATTTGTCGCCCAGTAATTTTATGTTTAAGTTCTACTATCATTTCTCTTGCAAGCCCAGTCCCTTTAAGGCTGGTTACTGACTGTTATTTTGTGATTTTTGCTTATCTGCCAACACTTTCAGAATAGCAGCTTCGACAAGCTTGGAGATTTTAATAGCCTGTTGCTTGGATACAAATTGATGAGCGATCGCATATACATCAATTGGGCAGTTCCCTAGCGGTAACTGTTCCAAGAAAAGATTTATTTCATCATAAGTAAAAGCATACGAAAAGCTAGTTTCGACACTTTGATATATGTATCCTTCTTGACTATTAACGGCTCCAATTGTTATATTATCGCCCCTAACTAATATTTCCCCTGTCGCTTTTATTCTGTATCTCATCTTGCAAGTAATGCTCCTAACGTAAATTCAAAATGGCGGCGATCGCGCTCGTGTAGAATTTGCATATTTTTGGAATCGGTAAAATGCTCGGCACCCATAGAAATTACTTCGGTTGAGCGGTCTTTATATATTTTACCTACATACGGGTCAACAAACTTGTCAGGCAAAGCGACCTCACTGCGGGCATATGCGGAAATACCTGTCAGTTTAGATAAAAGTTCTGGCTCTGTAGAAGATGCCTTGCTTCGTAGCCATCCGTTGGCGGCTTCCCTTAGCTTCGAGGATTCAAATTCAACATGGTGAGCAGCTTCGTGGAAAAAAGCATCTTTGTGAGCGCCCTTGCCTACATTTAGCACCCCGCTTGCATTCGCATATGCCCGATCTCGATCTTTTCTGATAGACGAGATCGACGTTGCCGATTTCCCCCCTGTTAACTGCAAAAATTCTTCATGATATTTTTGAACAGTTTTTTTTGTTCGGGAGCCAAGCGATGTTTCGTATTGAGCCATAGAAGTTAGCCCTTCAATATCCTCTTTTGACACTCCATGATGCTTGACGATCGCATCTCTCAACTCTTGATGTTGCAATGCTAACCTAGTTTGCCTTCGACTAACGTGAGTAAAATAATCTTTCTCTGTGGTTTGAAATGCGGCGATCGCGTCATTTACTTCCTTCTCACTTGCTTTGCTCATCCATTGTTGATTTGCTAAATATTTATCAGCAATTTCATTTTTCTTTTTTAATAGTTGCCGTTCTTTTGGTGTTGGCGCGGTTGATTTTATGTATTGCTTTGAAAAGAGTTGCCCTAATTTTTCAACTTGTTTGTAATCCGAATAATCTGTTTTCTCAAGCGCAGATTTTAGATCGCGATCGCGTTGCGCTTTAGCTTCTTTGCGTGATTTGGCTAGCGAAGTTTCAACTTTAGTGGTTGGTTTCCCGCAGGACATAAACCGCCCATGTGCGTCCCTACATAGGTTCCCTTTTACGTTTTTAAGTGCAGCGTCTAAATAGGTAGCGTTGTCAATGCGTTCGCTCAACAAGTCGGTTACGTCGGCTGATGACTCAACCTCAATTGCAAGCTCTGCCTCTGCACTGGCGATCGCATGTTCTTCCGAATTGTACCCAATGGCTAACAAACCCCCAGCAGTATGGTTAATGGCATAAACGCGACCATCTGTCTCTGGTAATTCTCCCCCAGTCCAGAAATAAGGTAATTGAGTTTGATTAGGCAGTGATGGTGCTTTAACGTCTAAGTCTGACTCTAGAGTTAGTTTATCCACGTCGTAGCTAAGAAGTTGCAAGGCATCGCTCCGAGATAGCAAGCCTGCGGCAAAATCACGGCGTATGTCTTCTTTCGATTTGCTAACAGCGGGAGCAAGGGGAATTGAATCGGTTCGATAGTCGTTTAGTTGATTAATGTCCAGTTCGCGGATGCCTCCGAAAAATTCTTCTGGCATTGCTGACAAGTAAATCGCCTTTGCTTCGTCCTGTGAATCAGACCCAATTATTATTTTCTCTTCATCAAATACCCCGTTAATGAATTGCGCGATCGCGTAAACTTTAGTACTTTCTAACTTAGTTCCAACGTAGACATCAAGTGCCATGTCATCAGCACCTTTAGTCTTTTGAATGTGCCCATATGCCGCAGTCAATAATTTCCCATGCCTAAGCTCAAATGGTAAATATTGAAGCCCAACCTTAAACCCATTCCATTCAATAATTCGTTTTGCTGGGGTTGCGTCATCCTGCCGGATTTTGAGGAATTCAACAGCGCGATTGCCTCCCAATAGCATTTTTTCAAGTGTATTCATAGTTTCTGTTTTATTGTAAAAAACTTACTTCCTATTTGTACTCCTCTGCGCCATAAGCAGAATATTCGTTCACATGAATTTGCTTTAACTCTGTGAATACAAATAATTGGATAACAGTTCAAGTCCCATTGTTCAAGTTTGTGAAACCAAAAATTAAAAATCAATCTACTTTTCATAAAACTCAATAATTGCGTGTGCAGGAATGTTGTAAACGTGTTTGTTGCTGCTTGTTGTCCCCAAGTAAGCAGCAAATATCTGAGGATGAATTTTTAGCTCAGAAACAAGTTTTGACGCAACTATTTTTACCACTGGCAAACCCGGCAATTCTGGAAGGTCTGGGTCGTTCCATCTGGCGATCGCTTTATTTGCTAATTGAACTAGTTCTTGCGGTTTCATTTATTTATCCATTTCGTATTTGCCCATATCCCCGTCTCTAATAATGCGGTAAGTCACCCCACAGTTTTCGTATTCAACATAAGAAACAGCTACATTTAAAATGATTAGTGATGCATAATATTCTGCATTGGGAGGGGTGAAATCTGGGTTTGTGACTAAGCACCATTCCCCTTTGTCAATGCGACAAATCAGCATTATATTATTTGTCAACATTTATATTGCTTAAATAGTTCCAAATATTTTTATTCCATCTAGCGTCATTAAGCGCGTGGTGTTCCCCTTCGCCTTGTTTTGGTAGCCTTGGATTTCCTAATTGTTTGCACCATTGTTTAATGTCATTTATATACATCGGAAACCCGTTTGGAAGGTCA
This sequence comes from Calothrix sp. OTE_75_metabat_31, assembly GCA_031379725.1. Lineage (GTDB taxonomy): Bacteria > Cyanobacteriota > Cyanobacteriia > Cyanobacteriales > Nostocaceae > JANNFJ01. Next base: position 33,517 of record JANNFJ010000257.1, on the reverse strand, counting down.
ATCATTCTTCCCCATAGCTGACAAAAAACAACCCAATCGTAACTGCTATAATACCCCCAAAACTCTGGTCTATCTTCGTCTCTCAAAAAGTGCGGAAATTCTTTTCTCCATCCCACAAAATCAAGAATTTCATCGGCAATTCCTAGACTATTCCTCCATCCTTGCTTATAACCTTCTGAAGCGTGATATTCTTCAGTTGTTCTATATAGCTGTGGCAATGGTTCAGGAGGTAAAAATGCTAAGACGTTCTTTTTCACCCAATCGTTAGCTTTGGTACGATCGCAGTCGTAATTGATTGCGTAATATTCCCGTCCGTCCTCACAAACGATTCCAATGCTAATTAAATCGATAGTTGATTCGTCCTCAATAAATTCTGTATCTAGGAAATATTTAGTCATTGGTTTTTTGTTTTGTAATTACTAGACAAAGTTTTCTCTTCATCAAATGCAAATCTAGGACGAGACACGATCTGCCCCTCAATTTTTATTGGTTCTAAGAATTCAACAAGCGATCGCGTCCAAATTTCTCCGGTTTGCATGGACTGATACCAAACAATTTCCTCTCCGGCATAGCCATTAACAGATACTGGTTTTCCGGTAGTAGCATCTTTTGGGCTGCTGATTATTACATAAAAATTACCATTGAAGTGCTGATAAACGTCTCCTGCAATGAGTTTTCTCATTTCTCCCTCCTTGGTATCCATGTCGGTTTAGGCGCGATCGCCATTCCCGCAGCTTTTTCAAATGGCATTAGTCCCGGATCGCGATCGCTGTCCAATTGTTCAGCATAATTAGCCCAAAATTCATCATTGGCAATATCCCCCACCTTGGGTAATAGCACGCAACGGCAAGAAACATGCCCAGGGTGGATAAAGGAACCCAGTCTAAAAGCCTTTCCATTCCTCCATGTGCAAAACTTACAAACTCCTTCCCTAACCGTCATCCATATCACCTCATCAATACCAGCTTCATTATATTTTTGTTGACTGGCATTGCTGTAAGCTTTGACTGACTCGGTTCGTGCGATCGCCTCCGCTCTTGTCTTTGTCACCCCCAACTGGTCCCGAAGGATTGACGCAACCTTTTGCACTCCCCACCCCTGCGCCAATCCTTCCCCAATCGCAATACTCGCCTTAGATGCAAAATCATCCCCATGTCGTTGTAACCGGGTGTAAGATTCTTGAGCAGAAAAGGCGATCGCCTCAATTGGCACGTTGGAAAAAATAGCACCGTCATCGAGTAGGGCATCGGCTAGAGCAACTCCTCGACTTGCGGCGAAAGTCAATAAGTCGTTGTAATCAGCTTCGATTGCCGATGCTTGAGCAGGATTGATAAGCTGCATCAAATATCCTAGTTGGTCGGCAATCATTAGCTGGCGTTGGGACGAGACGAGGGGTACGTTTGACCCCATCTCGTCCCACTTTAGCCGCATTGTTCTTTCTAAATTTTGATAGGAATTGGTGAGTACTTGGTTGACTCGTGCGATCGTTTTGTCTTCAGTTAGTGCCAAGGATTTATCAAAACGTTGAGCAACGTGAAAGGCTTCGCGGGCATTCATCGCAGCAGCGCCCCGTTAAGGCGAACACTCATGGAACCATCACCTTCCATTTGCCATTCCCCAGAGAAAAACCTAACTGTTATATCTGCTGCTTTTTGCGCCATTTCTCTATACTCCTCTTTCCCCGTTTTATCTAAATCCTCGTACTTGTCAAATGGATATTCTGGGTCAGTCGCTTTATGCATTGGGCTTTCATAGATTGCTTGCGCGATCGCATCCAGGAATTCAACTGGATCGCCTATTCGCATGGTCATGGGTACGTAGTCACATGGGACGCTTGCCGCAAAACATTCCTTGTAATTGCTTGTTTCCCCTATCCTTTGAAAAGTTCGATACCCCCAAGTAAGAATGTCTGGGTGCTTAAGAAATGGGGCGATATGAAAATCACCGACTTTGCTACCTGTTGCAGTTAATAATGTTATTTCCATAGGTTACTCCTCAAAATCTCTTTCAAAAATGATGTTTTATACTCCTATCTTCTACTTCTTCATTGATAATTTGCTCTATTTCGTCTAACTTTTCACTATCGTAAATATTTGGAGTATTAGTTTGAAAACACAGTCCTTGAACGATTAGAGCATGTAATGCATTGGCGGCTAGTGCGAGTTGCTGATAAGTTCCTTGCCAGTATATATCTGGTGCAATATTGGCAAGCGCGATCGCCTTATCCCGTAGAGCGATTAGCTCGTCACAGTCAAACGCTTCTCTTTTGGTTTGTTTTACGTGTAGAACTTCATTTACCATTTAACCCCTCCGGATGCTTTCTTGACCAAGAGACACGAAGGTGATAGGTGTTAGCCCCTCCCCCTCGGCATCAAATAACACAAACTCCATTTCTGAATCAGCTTCCCCTTCTTCAAGCTCCTCATCTGTTGGGTGTCGATACCAGCATTGCTTTATGTCCGTTGTAGCAAAGGGGAACGAGGCTATTTCGTCAATATACCCACATTCCACCCGATCAGCTTGATACTCTTCCCACTCTACGATCACCAAACTGTAAAAGCGTTGTTTGTCAGGATGTCCGTGACAATAAAACCCCACAACATCCCCTAAGAATTCACCCTCCATCTCGTGTAAAAGGTTAATCTCGATTCTCTTAACTGTGTCCTCTACCATAAATCTTCTACCTCAACTCCCAGCGCGATCGCAATCCTTTGTACCACCCAATAATTCCTTACCCCCTTTTTCTCATACTTGGCTACACACTGTTGGCGTACTCCTATCAAGTACGCTAATTGCCCTTGTGAAAGTTCGTGCCTTTCACGCAATGCCTTAATTTTCTCTCCGGCTAACACGCGATCGCAAATTGCCACAACTAAAGTTGTATACACTTCCGTTAGTTTACATAATTTTGTGTCGCAAAGATAGTACTTGTCATAATTGAATACACAAGAAAAAGACGGATAGAAAATTCTATCCGTCTATCGTGATTCTTTCGTAAAGGGTTGTTAGAGTCCGGGTATCGTCATTTGTCCTGGATTGGATGATTCGTTGGACTGCGATCGCCTACGGTTAATCTTTGAGTTTTGCTGTTGTTGCTGTGCCTTTTCGCGGGTGACTGGGTAATACCAAACCTCGTCAGGAATGGTTGAACCGTTTTCAGGACGGGCAATTCGACAGGCGATCGCTGTGGTTTCTGCTGTAAGATAGTACCGACCTTGTAACTTAATATAGTCAGCCCCTTCGATGTAGTCCTTGCGAATTACCTTTCGGGTGTAGTCGAACGATGCGTAGCCGGTGAATTGGTGCAGGTCGATGTCGCTGTATGGGAATCCTGGTTTGTCGTCAGGGACAGTATCGAGTGCGAGGATAGATTCTAGTTTGGCGATCGGGTACTTTGCTGCTAATTCGCTGATTAAGTTAGCACTTGCTTTGCGTAACCTATCCCCATATTCACCGGGCATTAAATACGCAATTACTATTAGTTGAAACTTTGAGCAAACGGGTGTACTAGACTGTCTTTCTCCAGGGAATTGGCAGAACGAACATTTTGTTACTACTGCTGGATTCTGCTTACCAAAACGCTTCCAAGGAATACTAGGGTTGATCTTTTTGCAAACGTAAGCCAAGAAATCGTAAATTGAATAGTCGCCTTTTTCGTTGCATCTGATGTTTTCCCTCTTAGCAAATTGGTCAATTAGCCCCAATAATTCTTCAACCAAATCAACGGGTAATGCAATGTTGATGGTTTTTAACGCCGATGCATAACTATGCGCTTTGCTTGTGCTAGAATTTTCGTTAGCCATCTTCGTACCTCCAGTACGTTTGTGGGTAAGCATCCTTGTCTAAGGGGTGCGTGCAGTGTTGACGGGCTAGTTAGCGCTAGCCTTCTGCATTTAAACATTGTATACCAAAACGCACAAATATTATTTATTGACACAAAATAAACGACTTAAAAGCGTCAACCCCTGATAGTCCTTTAGTCGTTTTGACTCTAGCAAGCGAAAATTTGTAAGCTTTGACAGATAATAAAAGCTTATTGTTTTCACTTAAATGATATTTTGGCGCGGTTCCAAAACCGCAGTCATTCAAAAGCCCTTCACTGACTGCGTTTTCAAGAATTTAAAGATTGCCAGATTCAAAATATTGTACGCTAAATAAAACACAACAATAAACATCGGCACAAATAATGCCTGAGAATACTACTCGCCTTGATTCATCTAGCCTTGCCAATGCATTTGGCGGGTTACTTGCAAATCGAATGACCGGGCTAGGAACCGCAAGAGACAAAGGACAGTACACCGAAGCCAACCCAGATGTTTATCCTTTGGATGAGCAGGAACTATCTGGTTTATATCGAAAATCGGGTGTTATTCAAAGGGCAGTGTCGCTATACCCACTTGATGCAATGCAGGCATGGTGTAAGCTCAACTTTAGCAAAAGTGGGGTGTTGCCAGATGATATTTTTAAGTACGCAAAGCGGTTGGGGCTAAGGGAGGCGATCGCGGAAGCATCCCTATACTCTCGTTGGTTTGGGGAAGGCTATGTATTAATGGGTGTAGCCGATGGGGGTAAGCCAGAAGAAGAGATTAATCGAGAGGGAATTAAATCAATTCGGTGGTTGAAAGTCTACTCACGCTGGGAAGTTCGTCCAGTACGCCCTACTAGTAGGCGTTGGAGTGACGTATCAATGTATGAAATAATTGCGGATGATTTGCCCGAAGAAGCAAGATATTGGCATAAAGACCGAGTATTAAGGATAAGTGGAGTCAAATTAGATCGCACTGGCTTATGGCAAAACAGCGGTAGCCATGACCCAATCATCCAGTCAATGTATGAAAGCTTTTGTGCTTATTACCCAGGGTTGCAGTCTGTATCGGTGATGGTGCAAGATCACCGATTGCGAAAGTTTGGGGTTACGAATCTAGCAGATGCTAATAAAAATGAACTTTACGACAGAGTTTTGACAAATGACATAACTCGCTCAACGGCTAGGTCGGAAATATATGATAAAGACCTTGAATCGATTGACAACCTTACTAATAACTATGGGGGGTTGGATAAGGTTGTTGAAATATTGGAAAACGCTTGGTCGAGCGATACGGACATTGCCAGGGTGATTTTATTCAACCAAATGGGGAAAGCACACCTTACCAGCGGTGACGCTTTCAAATTTTCTCGTTTAGACCATGCTTATCGGCTTAATTCGTGGCAGGAAAATACACAGCGATCGCCATTGGAAACAGCATTTGAACTAATAATGCTAGCTGCCGATTCTCCTACCAAGGGGCAAATAGTTGACGGTTACGAATTAGCTTTCCCGCTTAATTACCGGATGACACCGGAGGAAGAGTTAACCGTGCAGAAACTAGCAGCTGAAAGAGATGAAAAGTACACTGCAATGGGGGCTTATGATGCATCTGTCATTCGGCGACAATTCCAAGGGGCCGAGTTTGACTACAACATTACTTTTGAACCGGAGGACGAAAAACGGTTAATTCAAGTTGATGAATCAAAGCGGGAAGCTGTGATAAACCTAACCCCACCACCTACGGCAGCATTACCACCAACGCAAAGAAAAGATTCAATAATACCTGATGAAATTGTGGAGAATTGCCGTATTGCTTTGGCTGCTGTCGATAGTGGTAATGTTCGTTGCGATGCGAAATATATTGATATTGCTCGTGCTGTTATAGCTGGTAATGTAGATTTTGATGAGTGGCGATCGCTGCTAGGTGGTTTGCAATGAACATAAAGAAAAGAGGTAAAAATTACCTCTGGACAGATGAAGAAAAGAAGCTACTTGAAAATAGTTGCAACGTGCCAGCCAATGAACTTAGTGAGACAAAATTGCAACGGACAAAAGGGGCGATTAACACCAAACGGTCTAATTGGAAATATCCATACTCAAACCCGCCAATTTACAAACGGTGGGAAGATTGGGAGGATAAAATTTTAGAAGAGAATTACAAGGACAAAAATCAGGTATTGGCATTGCTCCCCCACCGCAGTAAACACGCAATAACAAAACGCATTTACATGTTGGCATTGAGGGAGGCTTAAATGTACCAGGAATACAGAGGGGTTTGGATCGAGATTTACCCAGGGCATTGCGACGACGAATCAGAAACTTATTATTGGTCCGCTTTTGGGGTTAATTATTTAGGCGATCGGTTTGTCTCTCCTGAAGCGGCATTGTTTGCAGCAATGCAGGATATTGAAATGAATCGCTTGTGTCAGTGAAATAACAAAAAGACGGATAGAGCTTTCTATCCGTCTTTTTGTTATTTCAGGCTAAACTCTATCTTTTTCCGATATGCCCATTCTTTGGGATAGCCTAATTTTTCGGCTAAGTACAGCCAATCTACAACACTTGGCTCAAAGGTTAGCTTTTCAGTTAGTCGATAGAATACCCAGCCGCTCTTAAACCCTTTCTTTTGTGAAATAGCCATTAGCTCGTCTACCGTTTGGTTAAACCCGATTGTTGGTTGACCAAGTGATGGAGGCGGCGAAGATACGATCGCCAGTTTCTCCTTAAAACTATTAGTAGCGGCATCGAATTTCATTTTGCATTGCGCCGCTAAATACCGAATGTCCCCGTGGGTGAAATTCGATGCATCTTCTGGGTAGCTCTCGATTACTCGATGATAAGCCCATGCTAGTTTATAGCCCTTTGCGATCGCGGTTGCAACTACATCGTCAATTATTTGTTTGTGTTTAGGGGTCAAGGTTAAGTCTAACTCCTCAATCTCCCCTTGCTCCTGATTGATTGCAATACCTTCACCCGGTTCTACTACCCCTTCCCCCTGTTCCCACTCGAATGATTCAAGGCAGGCTGGACAAGTAGCTCGAAGAATCGTTTTGACTTGCCCCAATGCGTCAACTGTTTGGCGGTAAGGCTTTTGCTCGTGCGATCGCGGTACGAATATATGTTGGCACGCAGGGCAGCATTGAGTAAACCGCGTTGGTTTTAAGGATATTGGTTCTAACGTCCATTCTCTCTCCTCATCAGGTAGCCCGTGTTTTGCCCAATTGTCAGTGTGATCGATGATAATACAATGCTCTTTCCCCGGTGACGGACGCAACCCCCGTCCCAACATTTGAAGGTGAAGTATCAGGGACATTGTTGGACGTGCAACTTGTATCGATTCAATCCCAGGAATGTCAGTACCTTCTGTGGCCACGTTGACGTTTGATAAGACCAAAGTCTCTTTGTTGCGGAACCGATTGAAGATGCAATCGCGCTTCAAATCATCCGTCTCACCATCCACATGTTCGGCTGATATCCCAGCTTCTCTGAATGCTTTGACTATCTCTTTAGAATGCTCAATTGAGACAGCGAAAACTAAGTTCGATTTTCCGTCTGCATACTTTTGATAAGTAGGAACCATATCACCTACTATCTTTTGGGCTGCATCTTCTAGTTGTCCTTGGTTGTAATCACCGCCTACTTTTTTGATTCCTTTTGTATTTACTTTACTTGCACTGCTAAATATTTTGAATTTGGATAAATACCCATCTTCAATTAATTGCGCTGGAGATACACCAACTACTAAGCTATCAAATAGATATTTAAACCCTTGTCCGTCTGAGCGACAAGGAGTAGCTGTTACTCCTAATATTTTAGAATCAGAATACGCTGCCATGATATCAACAATCGATTTAGATGGCGCGTGATGGGCTTCATCTACTATCACCAATCCAGCGGCAGGAAAGCGTTTTCTCCTAATAAGTGATTGAACAGATGCAACTTGCACAGGAAAAATTTCTTGAACAGGATATCCCGCTTTAATAATTCCACAAGGCAACCCAGACACTATTTCTAGCTTTCCCTGCGCTTGGGTAATTAATTCTTTTCTGTGGGCAAGTACTAAGATTCCTTCGCCTTTGTTAAGAAATTGACGGGCAATCTCACTGAAGACAACAGTTTTACCAGCCCCGGTGGGGAGTTGCGCCATCACACGGCGATCGCCTGCGTCCCATCTCGCATTAATATCATCAATCAATTGCTTTTGATATGGTCTGAGTTCCATTTACATCTCCTTATTTAGCGCTAGAAAAACCGATTAACTTCTCGGCTTTTCTAGCTATTTAATTATTCGTCTACGGTGATTCCGCGTCCTGCCAAAGCTTCTCGAATCAGTTGTTTGACCATGTTTGCCTTGCCTCTGTCTTCTTTCTTGGCAAGTTGCGCGATCGCTTTGTCAAACTTGTGCAAGTCTATGCTGTAACGGTTGCGATATGATTTATCTCCGTGCGGATCTTCGGATCTTTTCATGATTTTTTGGTGATTGGTTGGTTTATTACAGAGGAAAATTACACATGTTTTTTACCGAATAGCACCTAGTCCTTCGCTGATTGTTTTATGAAGGAAATCTGATGGGGATAGTGATGCTTTTTGCGCTTTCAGAACAATTAGCTGATACTGTTCTTCCGTCAATCCGTCTATGGTGATGTCATAATTGGCATGAGTTAACAACCATTGTGAGTCAGCAGGGTCAGACGCATACCGAACACTTATACCGAGTAACTTGCAGTGCCTGTTTATTAGTTCTTTGCTGGCATAATCCCCAAAGAAAAATAACAATTTTTCGTGATAAGGGTAGTATTCTGAATAAACGAGGATTTGCCCTATCGCGTGTTTCCAGTCACTACAGGCTTTGACTTCAACTATGTACTTATCAGTCAAAACGTCTATAAAACCTGCTGGTGTTTGGACTTCTCTCCGTCCTGCTAGTCGAGCCGAGACAAGCTCTTGATAATATTCTTCCGTTTCTATCCCCGCTAAATACTTCCTTTTTGAGGGGCTTAACTCTTTTTCAACCAAGGAAACAGCAAAGCGAGATAGAACATATTCTTTCTGTCCGTTTTCTAGCTTTACCCAGCAGAAGTGCTGATCGCGGGCATCGTTGGCAAGTTTTTTAGCAGTTTTTTCGATCAAGGCATTGAAAGTGGATAAATCTCTGTATCTAAGCAGAACCCTTAATTGAGATCCAATACACACCTCTTCCCCACTATCTAAAAGTATTTTAATTTTGTCGAATCTAGAAGCGAAATATACTGATAAACTTGTCATTAGCTAATCCTCAAAAATGTACTTTGTCGATTGGTTAGGGGCGTTGAGAAGGTCACAACTTCTCAACGCCCTGTTCATATTTTTATATTATCAGTGGCTTGTGTCGATGTCAACACACAAAACAAAATAAATAAACAAGTTATGCAAAATGAAGTTACACAGCATCTTCCGGCATGTTATCGGCAAGGGGATGAGCAATCCGAGGTTGCGATCGCGCTAACCCAAGGCATTGCCGACAAATACACCCAATTACAATCCGCCCTATCCACCTACGAACAAGACTATTTGAGTCTTGAGAGTTGTAAACCCGAATGGCTGGATGTTATTGCGTATTGGAGCGGTTGGGATGATTTATGGGATTCTACATGGACGGATACGGTAAAGCGATCGCTCCTAAAACAAACCGAGTTCATATGGAGCAATCGAGGCAACAGAGATGTGCTGACAAAGTTATTTGAAATATTTGGGTTAACAGTAGAACTAGTGCCGCAAACAGGGTTTATTTTAGGTGTGACAACATTCCCCGGTGGGTTGGGAGTTGACCCCTTTGCCTATGGGGTTAAAGTGCCAACCACCTACGTTGAAGGTTCGCCAGAGTTACGACTAGTAAAACGCCTTTTGAGGGACTTCTTGGCTTGCTGGGTAGAGTTTATTATCCAATCCTAATGAAAAAAATAATAGAAGCTTTGTCCAAGGCATCGACGGCTTACCCAGAGTTAGATGCGTTTAGAGAAGCGCTGTTTGAGATAATAGAAATAGAAGATGAACCGCGTCGGGTTGCCCTTGGTTTTGGGTCAAGTTTTGTTGAAATCACCTCCACCAAAGTTGAGTTTGTTTGTGGAGGCGATCGCATTACAGTTGAGGAATTAGCCAGGATTAAGTCTTTGGTTGACGATCTGCGATCGCGGTTGCTACTGCCTTTTACTGCTGGAACTGATGCAGATTTTGACGTTGACAAATGGGTTGATGGAAACCCCACAATGCCAAACGAAATTATTGGCGGTTGGGGACCTGGGACGGGTGAAGGTGGGGGAGGGGCAGAGATCGACGACAACGCGATTAATTCGACAACAACCTGGAGTAGCTACAAAATTGCGATTGAGTTGAGCAGCCATGCTCACCCAATTGCCAATATTAATGGCTTGCAAACTGCTCTTGATGGAAAGGTAAATAATAACGACTCAAGGCTAAGTGATGCTCGCACCCCAACCGCGCACAGTCACGCGATCTCAAACGTAACAAACCTACAAACAGCGTTGGATGCAAAACTAAACGCAAATGACCCAGCAGTTACAAACCCGCGATCGCCTAGTGGTGCAGCTGGTGGGTCACTGTCGGGAACATACCCCAACCCTACGCTTGCAACAACTGGGATAACGGCTGGAAACTATACAAACACAAGCCTGACTGTTAACAATGAAGGGAGGATTACCGCGATCGCTTCTGGTTCGGGTGCAGCTTTGGGCAATGTTCAATTTGGAGGGGTCAAACCAGCTAGTCCGGCAGACGGATTTATTTGGTTTGAAAGCTTAGGGGTTGATTCCCCCTGGGAATGGAGCGCAACAAATAACTTATGGTTTGGGCCCGTTCGGCATCTAATTCTTCCAGTGGCAACATATGCCATCTCCGCCCAATCGAATATGCGCTGTGATCATCCCTTGAACTTGCCTGCAAATCATGGAGTTTACATAAGAAATATTCTGCGGACTGGGACTGCGATCGCAAGCGCCCATAGTGCTACTAACTTTTGGGCGTTTACTTTTGGCTGGTGGAATGGAACGGCAAACGCTCTTGCAGCGATAAATACTTTTAACACCTCTGGATACACTACACCCGACCAACCATCTAGAAGTAGCACCCTGAATCACAACACCAACTACTCTAATCCTTTTGGGTTTTATGTTGCCGCATCTAAAACCGGCTCACCGGGGTCTGTTTATATGAACTTTGTCCTTGACTATCGCATTAGTCGAACCTAGCCTAAAAACAACAAAAAGGACGGATAGAATGTACTATCCGTCCTTTTTGTTGTTTTGTTAACTAATTAGCTAACTGGCTGTGGTTGCCAACGACTAAGGCGATCGCGGAAATCAATCAGTTCTTCGTCAGTCATCACATGCCGGCTAACTTTGCCGTACCAAGATTTAACTAGCCCTCGCCCTTTATCTTGATCAATTCCTTTCCTGCTCATCAGCGAAGTAGTCTCCTCAATCATCATGTTGCGATCAATCCCACTGGTTGCGTTCCCTTCGGGAATCGCTGCGCGAGCCGCCGGGGCATAGGCGGCAAGAGGATTGTCATTAGGGGTATAGGACTTCACTGGCGGAATCTGTCCGCTACGGCTTCCCCCTCCCAATTTCTGGAGAATACTAGACTCAAGTTGGTGCATGTCAATCTCTTTGTGCCCGTCCCATTTAAAAGCTACTTTTTGATAATCGGGAACGGTGTAAACCTCGCAAAACACAACAGTTTTGTCGCCAGGTTTGACTGCGATCGCTATTGGCGCTTTCAGTTGCTCTGAAGTTAAAGCATTCAAAGAAAGTAGTAAGCTTTTATTAAAATAAGTGCTACTGCCACATCGAATTACGTAGTTGCGATCGCTTTTAACATGGATATCGGTTTTATAGGCATCACCCATTGTTGTTTTTACTTCTTTGTTGAACTCAATTTTGGTAATAGTACCAGTCAAACATTCTGCCTGGATAAACTTTTGCTTATCATCTTCAAGGGTGTACCAGCCACAGCCTTGACCATTTTCAACAAACAAATAGAATGTGCGAGGAATTGAACCCAAACCTAATTTAATCTCAGTCATTATTTTTTCTCCTTATAAATTGCTTGAAAACCAGCTTGACAATCCATGCACCAATATTTTTGAATTCGCCCTGTCTTAGTTTGATTATGCCCATTTTTGTTGGTACGATCGCTTTTGCAATATGGGCACTGAGGATTAAGCGAACGTGGTTTCATCGCAATGCCTCAACTGCAATTTGAGCGTATTTAACGTATTTGTCTACATCAGTGCAGTTGTCGGATTGGGCGAGTTTTACAGCTAGCGATCGCACTAAATCAATTTGCACCCAAAGTTTATTTGACACCATGCGATTTAGAATATCAGTCAACGGATAATAACGGGGTTCCCCCATCACTTGAAATGTGCAAGTAGTTTCGCCGACTTTGATTAATTTGATAGGGCAATGGCTGCCATCGAGTGACAACCGATACCACTTTCCTTCTACTAATTCTGCGGCTAGATGGTACATGTTGATATCTCCAATCATTTCGATTTCCTCCTATTTTTTTGACATTCAACTTGTGAAAATGCTGCTTGGACTAAAATTGATATTTGTTGATAACCGGATACTGAACCGATGTAAAGATCATAAGGCAGCATTCTTACTCTTTTTTCAACCCTTTCTGCATCTACACAGCCACATGGGATAATTACTACAAACTCATCTCCACCCCTGCGATAAACGCAATCACTTGCTCGAACACTTAGCTTTAAATCTTTAGCTACTTGCTGTAAAAGCAAATCACCTTTATCATGCCCTTGCAACCTATTTACTTCACCTAAACCCGCAACATCAACCGCGATTATTGTCACTTCGCCTATTTCTTCCCACTTACTTATCAGTGCCGATTGGCTTTGCGCTTTGGTTAGGCGATCGTATTTCAGTTGAGTTTCTAGCTCTGTTACTCGGTTGAGCAACAGAGCAATTAAAGCTTGCTCTGTTGTCATTGGACTCCCTTTAATCAATAACAACTCGTGCGATCGCGCACTCTGGATAATCGATCACTACTGACTCTAAAAACTTCAACATTTTAATAGGGTCATCACACTTATTAGATATTGTGTGTTGAAAAAAGTCGCTTTCTTCGTCTCTATACGGCTCAACTCTGCTAAATCGACCAAACCATTCATCCATGTAAAGCGTTACATCTAAACATGCAGGCGGGTTCATTACAACAACAACATCAACTGTGTACTTGGTTGCTTGTTTCTTTACTGACATGGACATATTTGCCTTTCCTTGTATTGGTTAATCGTTAAATTGAAACGCTTTATGTCAAATTACGCTGCAACTACGGCGACTTCCAACATCCACAAGCTCAAAACCGCATCAGCTAAATTCGCTGTTGGGATTGGACAACCGTTGCCGCCACTTCGCACAACGTACCAACCGTTTTCACTACATCCAATGCACCCGACAAATGCGTTATGGCTTGAAATGATATATACTTTTTCCTCTGCCATAACTGGCTCAACTTTTAACCCGCGACTTGCACACTCTTTAACTACTTCCAACTTACGTGTTTCATGTTCAACGCGGCTACGGAACCATTCCAAGTCAAACCAGAATGTATGACGTTGAATGCCGTAATTCCAAATAACTAAACATTTGTCGCCCGATGTTACGCATCCAACGATCGCAGCCGCATCTACTGATAAAGTCAGTGCATCATTCAAAATCCCTGCAATGATTGTGCGTTGTTCAATTGTCCAGGGGTTGTTTTTTGTCTTCAAAACTTGCATGATTGATATGTCCTTATTTTTGGTTTGGGGATATGCGATCGCTGTTCTTTGGTAGGAGGAGCGATCGCATTTTGATTTGGGATTACTCCCAATTGGCATTACAGGATTCAAACCCGTTAACCTCTGCCGGATGCCAAAGATTTTTCTGTAGTTGTAAAATCTTAAAATCTACTAGGTGGTCAATTTATATAGCGGGGACGTACCTTTGGACTGCCGCTTTAGACGTTGTTTATACACCTTCCTGAAATCGCTGGTGTCTGCCGCAGTTCGTTCCCTTTCTGCTCATATAAATAATGTATCGCGTCTACGCGATGCTGTCAACATTTTGTGCATTTCTTTTTAACTATGTTTTATATAAGAAACAGGCTATCGGCTCTATGCACAAAAAAGACGGATGAAATAATTCATCCGTCTTTTTTGATACAGGTGTAAGTGTTTGGTTAGCAACCTTTGTTGAATTTATCTATAACAGCTTGCCGCAAAAAGTTGGATTTGTTTGGGTGCGACCGCAAAAACGAATCAAAAGGTTCTCCAATCTTAAAGCAGTGGGGAGATGTTTTGTTGGTCGTTCCCAGTCCATCTCCTTTAAATTTGACTACCAAGGATGCCCCTCGCTGCTTCTCCCCACCCCGCTTGACTTTAGTTACGCTATCATCTCGGCGCAAAAATAAGCGCCCGATTCGTTGCTGCGATCGCCTGCGGTTGATTTTGCTGTCGTGGCACTGTTGGCAGTCATCCCAGGGGAAATTGCCTCCTTTTAGATCGTCCGGCACTATTATTGTTCCAGACTTTGGACGAGCAACACTTAATAAAATTAGAACTGCGTTAGCGTTGAGAACGGGCTTTTGATCGATAAAAATATAATCCTTCCCTGCTACGTAGTCGCGCCTTATGACACGCTCCGTATAGTCAATATTGGCGTAACCTGACCATATATGTACTTGAGCGATTGGGTATTTAAATTCTGTATTGCTATCCTGTTGAGAAAGAGTCAAAGAACGCTCCAAGTTGGCGCGAATTTGCTCTTTTGCGGATTCAAAATCAGCAATTAGGTCTGCTTTCTTTTCTGCGACTTTCCCAATATTTCGAGATAAAGCAAGTAACAGGTTGCACTGTGGCTCGGTCAATAATGCGTATTTTTCTGGCATCCCAACCTTCCCTGATAGTGAGGTTTGAAACCTCACTATTCCAAAGCGGCTCTCGATGAGCGGTTGATACTTCCTGAGCGTATCGTTAAACCAAAAGCGGTGTTCGACTTCAATGATATCTCGACAATAAACACGACTATCAATCAGCGCGATAGCATTCTCGATTTGCACGTATGTTAAAATATTTTTAGCCATCTTCGTACCTCAAATACGTTGATTGGTTGGTGGGTTGTTCAAAGCAACGGTGTTATCAGCACCGTGCCCATCTCAAAATATTGTACACCTAAATAAACGTGAATAATACCTGCGACACAAAATAATCAAAAAAGGGTGCAATGGTTGAACCATTGCACCCTTTTTAATCAATCAAGCCATCACGTTGCATTTTTTCAAGAACTGCCTGCCGGAGAAAATCTGATTTATCAGGCATTTGACGGAGGATGCGATCGCACGGGTCGCCAATTTTAAAGCAGTGGGGAATCGTGGCGGTGTGAGTCCCTAACCCGTCCCCTTTGAATTTTTTTCTTGGCATTGAGTAACGAGTCTACGCGACCTAACTATTGTAATCCCTGTGAAAGAAATTTGTAATTATCTCGTAGCATGGCTAAATATTCTTCAGTGTTACGATTGCCCCACACTGGATCGACGTTATCAATAATCCAGTTTTTTTGGTTGTGAGCAATGCTGTCATGACACCGCTCGCAATGCGGAAAAACGTTATACCCGATGATATCCCCTCCTTTCCTATAAAAAGCATGATGGATTTCCTTCGACTTTGCAGTTAGGCAGCAACAGCAAAGATTGTGAGTTCTGCTGTGTGCGATCGCGCAAATCCGGTTATACCCGGTCTGGTATCGCGCATCAAATCCTAATTTTCGAGCTTTTCTCTTAGGTGTTTTACTCCCTGGTCGTTTAATCGCTGCTGTGTTTTCAGTAACCATGCTTCCCTAATTTCCTCGTCTGTTTTTGGTTCAGATGCCCATAGTTTCAATGCCTCGATGGGGTCTTTAATCGCTAACCATCCGAGGTTGAATTTTTCAAGTAAGTCAGTGCGATCGCGTATTGTGTTGACTACTGCAAGCTTTATTTCGTCGGTGTTATCTGATTTCAAGTCATGTTTGATAAAGTCTGCTAAGTTATTGTATTTAGTTCGAGCAACCTTATTCACCATTTGGGCGACTGCATCAACAGGGTTGGCAGCAGTTGCGACGGCTGTTGCATCTCTTAGTGATGCGCGATCGCTGGTACTAAGTGCGTCTCCCGTTGGCTTGTCTTCGTCACGGTTGTAGGATGAATAATTTTCCAGGACTGGCATCGCATACCATTTGGAGGTTCCGCCCCAAAAGATAGCTCGCTTTGTTTTTGGAACTGGGCAAGCTTTGAACAATTCTTCTAGTGCAGACTGTTCAATAGTTTCCATAATTGAAGATTTTTTCCATTGTTTAATGACGTTGGAGTTGTCTTGAGAAATTATACAAACATTGACTATTTGACTAGTAGTTGTTAAATCTAGCCCCATTGCCCCTACATAAGGCGACTGAGCAAGTAGCCATACCTTTTCTTTTGCAGAACCTCCAAGAGATGAAACGTGTAAAATATGCGAACCAATCCGAGTGTTTTTGCATTTTTTGGCAGCGTGCCCCAGAACTGTGCCTTCGTCAATCACCAAGAGCGTTTCTTCTTGAGTGGCTGACCAACTAAGATACTCATCCAGGCACTCATCAATCCAATCGCAAATCTCTTGCTCAGGTCTGTTCTTGCAAGGCTTGCGTCGGATTTCGTCTACAACTCCCTCAAGATAGCCATATTCTTTCGGCTCACTTTTGGGGTCAATGTAAAATATCTTTCGATTTGGATTGGTCGCCTTTATTCTTCGCAATGCGTTTGCAACTAACATCCCCTTGCCGCTACCTCCTACCCCAAAAATTGCACAGTTTTGAACTGGGGATGTCATTGCTTCAACTATATCTATAGTTAAGTCCGGCAATCCTGCGATCGCTGTGTTGGAATCGGTGTTTGTCGCAATAGATGCCGGCAAAGCAAAAGGTTTTTGAGGGGCATTTAACAAGCCTGGGTTACTGGTTTCTAAGTATTCAAGGGCTGTGTCGCTAAGTTTGTAATCTTCCTGCAATGCATAAGTTAGCTCATCATTTAGTTTATCTGGACCAACTTGCCGAGCATAAGCCCGAAAATCCGAATCATCCAATACATGGGCGATGCATCCCTTATCCAAAGCTTCAAAGTTGCGAGATTGCGATCGCCCTTTCTCAATCGCAGTCCAGAGGACATAACCAACAACTAATGCCCCAGTGATTGGGGTACTCATTACCGCAACAGTTCCCGCTAGTAAAAAACCACCAAAGACATGAGCTTGTAAATTATTTTGCCCTACTCGTTGGTAAGCAATTTGCGACCATTCGTCAGGGTCTTTTTGAGTATGTGTAATATCAAAGCGTGACATATTATCTTGCATAAAAGTAAAGTTGAACAGAACGCAACCGGGGATTGAACCCGGTTGTAGCCTTTAACTACTGCGCTGATTTGGTTGAAGTTTTTACAATTTGGTGCAATGTCCAAATTGTTATAAAGATGTGAATAATAATCTCAACTGCAAATAAGGTCGCAAACACTCCCCAAAGGTTGCCCATATTGATGCGTTTCCACTGCCCAAGCATCAAAAGCATTGCTGTTTTATCCCAGGTAGCACCGGGAATCAGCGGGTAATACCAAACACAGATCGCAAAATCGACTAAATAGGCAATGATTGAGTAAAGCCACATATTCCTTAAAAAGGCATTGACAAATCTGTTTAGCCGTTGCTTGGCAGAGTTGACGAACATGCCTTCACCTTGCCTTGTGCTTGTGTGACCTGTGCGATCGCTAGCAGACGCAACCGATTTTAGAAACCCTTCATTTCGCCATAAAACGCCGGGGATAACTTCGATGGTTTGAATTAATCCCCAAACCATTAAGCCGGCTACCCATGCGACCGCCACGCCCATGCTTTTAAAAATATTCCCAATCAACGGTATCCATAAGATAAAAGATATAAACCCGTTGCGAGTCATTTCCCCGCCTGCCCCATCAAGCAAAGATTTGTAAGGTGCGATGTTCATTGCTCCAAACCAGGCAACCGCTGCCCCACATCCTGCATAGGCTGTGTAAATCAAAATCATTGGTAATCCACCTTTGCTTTTTGATTTTGATTTGTTACCTCCAACTCCGCTTGATGCTTTTTGACTCCCACCACCGCTTCCGTTTCCACCTAAAGGCATGTGTTTTCTCCTAGTTTGCTAGTGCTTGGATTAATGCGATCGCGTCGTTGGTAGAAAGTTCTTCTACTCGTTCCGCCACTTCTTGAAACAATGGGTCAAACTCAGAACCAACCTCGTCTGCTGCTTTCAACGCTAGTTCAGCAATCAACATTAAAGTTGTTCTTTGACTCATATTCCCTAAGTCATCGCCCCAGGTTTCAACCATGTCTTGAATGAGGCGATTGCTGTACTCGTGACCATCCATCTTTACGCCGTAATATCCTAATGAACGTCCCATCTTTACCTTTAATTACCCGGAATACTGTACCGGGAATACACCACCGCAACCCTGCCGTTGCGGTGTCAGCTTTTAACTGATGTGGTGTTTAGTTAACCTTTGGTGTAATCCTGTAAACTACTGAACTTCGACCAGTAATCGCGTTAATCGTTTTATCAATCAATACTTTGTCACCACCAACTGCAATTTCCCCAACGTTCCAATCTTGCTGGATAATGCCAGTCTCACCAAACGCCCCGATAACGCAAGTACCAGGAACCAATTTTGTGAGGTTGCCACGGTCTTGAATCGGTTTTCCAGTTTGAAGGGGAGCCAAGTTAAATACTTTACGTTTTTTGGCATCAACAGTTATGTTGTTGGCATCGACCACCGGAGTGCAAGCTCCGGTTTTAAGTCTTTTGTTTGCGATCGCAGCTTGCGCCTCCAATTGTTCTTGCCCCAACTCCAACTGTGTTTGGTTGTTTGTAGCAATTTCTAGCTGTGCTTTCATCTCGCCCATCTTGTCAAAGCTGCGACCAATATCATTTTTTTGAAAGGCGAGCGATGCAATTATCAGCCCTCCAAAAATAAAGTTTTTGTTGTGCCTGCGCCACATCCGTTTGTTAATCATTTGCTATACTCTCACTTACTAATGTTGAATTAAGCATCGTTCAAATTTGAACCATAGCCAGAAAAGCCGGACGCTTTCATGAAAGTTACAAGGTCAAATTCTTCCTCTTCTTTCTCGAACGGGTTAATAGGGATTGACGATAGTTTCTTAGCTTCACTCGTCAAGTAATTTTGAAGACCTTTTAACTCTTCCTTGTCTTCTTCGTCCGTAGCTTGCTTCAGAATTTCAGACGCGATCGCCTTGGCAGATGCTCGGAAATCTGCTGATTGAGCGGTAAAAGCTTTCGTCAATTCTTTGACAAACCCTTCTTGATTTTGCTGAACACGAGCGACAAAAACACTGTTCATTACTGATGTCAACTCGTCCGCGTCGTTAATCGCACTCACTGCCAAAGTTGACATCGCAATCGAAATTGTTTTGCGGCTAATACCCAAATTAAAATCATTTTCGATCTCGATTGCCATGTCTTTGACTTCTGGAGACGACACCGCGATCGCTGTTGCGTTTCCGCCTTTCAATGCTTTTGTTTTGGTTTCGATTTTAGTTAATGCTTGCTCCACTTTGGCAATAACCTCTATCGGGCAATCCTCCGCGTCTTTTAAACCCATGTCGTCCAATATTCTCAATATTAGTTCTTGAGGATATTGGCTGAACAATTGAATCACTTCGTTAATTGGCATTTCTTTGCTCCTTATATATATAAAACTGTTCGCGTTTCATTGAAAGAACAAGCGATCTCCCATCCCTGTCCTTGCCATTTAAGTAATCAACAATTTGTTTGTTGGTCTGAGCAACCCCGATTGTTTTCTTAAAATAAATAACTAACAAAACAAACCGCTGATACTCGTCTAACCCTTTTTTGTCTTTTCTACCTCGCCAATATTCAACCGCGATCGCGCATTTAGATATGATGGATACCTCCCATCTATGTAAAGTCTTTCTAGTTATTCTTAACTGCCTCCCCCAATCTTCTCTTGATACTATTCCGTTAGACAGCAGTGCAAATATACTAGAAGTTGCCGTGTCAAATGGGACATCTCGATGGGACAGTCTTAACAATGCCAAATCCAAGGAAACCACCTCCAAACTAAAAATAAAGCTAAATAACCATGCGATCGGGGTGTTCTGACATCTTTTTTCTTGAGTTTCTAAAAAACAATGGGACAGTATTTACATTAAGACTGTCCCATTTTGTAACTGTCCCATTTTGATTTACTGGGTGTCCCATTCCGACTGGGACAGTCTTAACAATTGAACAATTGAATCAAAAGTCTTAATCTTTTTGCCTTAAATATCTTGGCTTGGTTTAATCAATTCGCTAACGCTGTTAAACTTTCTGGCGATTGCAGTAACAGAAGCTATTAGTAAAAGGTCGCTTTCGCGTGTAGCATCTTCGACTGATGCCATGTAATTTAAAAGCGCGATCGCGTCATTTGTAGCCGAGTTAATGCGGTCATAGATAGTAGCGTAATCCCAAGCTGGATCGAAAAGCGGTAAATCGTTTGGTTTTGGCATTGTTTTATTTCTTGTCTCTAGGTTGACCCCATTTAGGAGCTAAAACATCGGCTGCGGACTGTGGCATGTTGCACTGAACCAGTTGGTTCCAAGTGTTAATTATTGATTGGTCAATGCCGCCAAATGGTTTGTCATTAAAATCGCTCATAGGTTTGTGTAATCAAGGTGTAGTTGGTGTGCAATATCGACGGGTAATGTGTAGTGTTCCCCGTCGCTACCGGAGATTACTACCATCCGTTCAGTCAAACGTAGTATTCGCCAAGGGGCAAAAGGTAGAGACAATTTTCTAGACATTCATTACCAATGGGGAATATTTGAAACAGAATGAATTGCAATCGAGTAAGGGTTAACTTTTTGTTCGCCGTCAATTATTATTCGCTCAATTGCATTTATGATTTGCATTGCCTCACCTTTGTAAGTGAAACAACCGTGTGAATGCTGCTTCTGCCCGTCCGCAACGTATGAAGCTGAATAAAAGAAAACTGGTGTACGTTCTTGCATGGTTTATTCATCCTTATCTAAATCTGGTGTTGGTTCATCAATCGGCGCGGTTCCTGCTAATTGTTGAGCCGCAAGCAGCATGTCTTCGTCTGTCATTTGCCTAATACCTCCCATCCAATTTGCAAAGATTCAAACTCAAACTGAAATTCTTCGTCAGTAGAATCTATTGCCAAAAATCCTTCAACATCAACTGCGATAGCCGTGAAAATGTCTCCGCCCGGTGCAAGAATGCGATCGCCCGGTTCGACTTTAATGACAGGTTGCTTTTGTAGCATTCCTTTCGGTGTTAAGTTCATCTGTTTTACTTTTTGATAAAGGTTAGTAGTAGTGCAAAAATCAAGATTGCTATTAGGCCCAAGTTGCAAACCCCCTCGCTTTGATTTTGTGTTTGAATTGATTGGTCAGTTGCGCCGCCGCACTAAACCCTTTGTCAACCAACTGACGTTTTACCACCTCCTCTTTGCCCCAGTTGATTGCTACCACGGTTACTTTGAAAACTTCGATTATCACCAAGGCGATCGCAATCCCAATCAGCGCATTGCCATTGATTTCTTTGTTAGGTTTGACCTCCGGCTTGACTTCGATAATTTTAGGGGTGGGAGCCAACGAGCTTCTTAACCGAGAATAAGCAACGCTCCATTTTGTCCAGTACTCGTTTAACTCAATTTCCACTTCCTCTTTGATTTCGGTCACGGGTTCCGGCTCGATTGTTTCGACTTCCGGGTTGATTGCGTTGGCGGCAAGGTAAGCAAGTAAGCTTTCCTCGGTTGCTTTGCGGAGGTCGATAAACACTCCGCAAACTTCGCGTAACGCTTTAACTTCGTTCTTTAATTCGGTCGAGATTTTAGCAGCCATTGTTTTTACTCTTAGTAATGTGTACTTATTTTGGGCTTGACCCAATGCGACCGCCCAAGCATCGAACTTGGAAGATTGTCCGTCACAGCGATCGCGCTATTTTTAACTTTGACTACCGCTTATTGTTAGGAAAGAAAACTACTTGTGAATCTGAATCGTGCTTAATGACGTGGTTTTCCGCATCACCTTTTGAATCAAATATTTGGGCTTCGGATATATTGCCCGTTTTGTCATTGTTAGAGTCCTTGACGTAGGACGCTTCAATGTTGCCGTTTTGAATTGAAAAATCCGCTACGAAATATGGTGCCATGTTCCTTATCCTTGTTTTGGTTTAACTTGGGTTTCCCCAATGCAATCGCCCAGAATCGAACTGGGCTAAAGCAACCATGCAATCGCAATTTTTCACCCCTGCAAGCTAGAGACGTTCACAAATCCGCTTTCCGTTTTTGTTGCGATCGCCCAATCTAGCTATGTTCCTCGGATCGGGGTATTTAATTTTCTTGGTTCAGTTTTGTGTTGGTGTTGAATGTGTGTTCAACTCCATGTACACAATATTACATACCATTGGGATATATAGCAATAGGGCGAATCTCTAGAGATTCTTATGGTTGCATCTAAAATATGCGACATATCCCAATGGTATGTGTTGCAATGGGGGGTGCTACTGTAAAAAAGTAGGTTAGGGAAGCCGATCGCGTGACTATATATATAAGGTTGAAAGAGCTAAGGATAAAAAGGGGGCTAACGCAACATGATGTAGCCGACGCGATTGGGCTACGATTGAATGGGGTGCAGAAAATTGAGTACCAACAAAACAAGTCAATCCCATACGAGACACTGGAAAAGTTATGCGAGCTATTGAAATGCGCCCCCGGCGATTTACTTGTACCAAGTAAAGATGAAGCGGAAATTACAAACAAAGAAGCTGCGATCGCCCTACTCGAATCCCTCACCCCTATCTCGGATCAAAAGTGGGGCAACGAATATAAAGCGAGGTTGTCCCACGGGATAAGGGAGGCGATCGCTTTGCTGGTAAAATAATTTGGCGCTGTTAACCTAAAACATGCACGCGCCTCTGCTCAAAAATTTTAAAGACGGATGAAATATTTCATCCGTCTTTTTTGGTTGTTTTGTGTCGCTTGATTATTTTGTGTGCAATGTGATGTACAATTATTTTGTCGGCAGGATTAGCTCTAACTAATCCATCAACACCGACAGTCCACCTACTCTACTTAGGCGAACAATGAAAAGTTTAACAGGTTCCGAATCAATTTTCGATGGCATCCGCAGATTTGACGAGCAAGGCAACGAGTATTGGTTGGCTCGTGAGTTAATGCCTCTTTTGGGATATAAGCTATGGCAACGATTCGAGGATGCTATTTCTCGCGCTCAATTTGCTTGTCAAAATTCAGAAGCCAGTATTGACGAGCATTTCCATTACTTATCGGGGGGGATAAGTAATGGAAAAAGAGGTTTTAAAGGTGCTGATTTCAAGCTTTCTCGCTATGCCGGATATTTAACCGCTATGAACGGCGATCCGCGCAAGCCAGAAATAGCAGCGGCTCAAACTTATTTCGCAGTTAAAACCCGTGAAGCAGAAACAGTCGTTCCGGCTCAAAACGATCGCATCCGAGAATTAGAGTTGCAGCTTGAACTAGCAAAAGTCCAAGAGCGCCTATCCAATAGCCAATCGAAACTACTCGCTACCGTCCATTTACTAGAAACGGTTTCGCCCGGACTAGCCCCTCTTGCGTTGGGTAAAGCTGATGCAGTGGTTGAGCGCATCGAGTATGTTGATCGCACAATCACTGACCAAGGGACATACGAAGGCGTGGGAATTACCTACATTCAGAAAAAGTATGGATTCAAAACCACAAAAGCAGCTTGGGTATGGTTAGATTCTGTCGGCTGCGGAAAAGAATCGGGAATGTGGCAACTGCAACTTGCTGCGGTCGAATCACACAAACTCCCACCGTATGCCCTAGCTGAAATTGCTAAACGGTTCTCAAGCAAGGAAGGCGATCGCCAACTCTTCCTCGGTGAATAGTTAAAAAATTTTTCAATGGACGCAATAATGGATTGTTCAGGAAAATTAACTGTGACATCAATTCCGCTATCGATTTTAGCCCCTATGCTTATAGCTATCGGCGATCGCAACTATCGGCGATTTAATCGGTCTGAGCAAGATTTTGTTAAAAAGCATAGTGTAGAGGATTGGCAAGAGGCTTTTAATATTTTGCTTTTGCCAATCCTAGACAAACAAAGCAAAAACTGGCTTTTAACTCAAAAACTTCAACGTTAAAAAATTCACGTTTCAAGCTTCCCACCAACAAGCGAGAAGGCAAGAGTCGGCGCAAACAATAAAAGACGGATAGAATATTCTATCCGTCTTTTATTGTTTAATGTCTAACTAATTTGCGCTACTCAGGCTTTTTGGTAAAAATTGACTCAAGAATAGTTGTGCCGCTTAATCCTTGGAATATCGCGTTCTTAACTCGTGCCTGCCGTCCAACGGATACGTAATGGTTGATATCGCCATATCGATATTCCCATATGAGCAGATCCCCCTTTTTGCGTTGATACAAATAGCCAGTGTAAGTGCTGCCAAAAGAATGTTTCTTGCAGGTGGTTTGCAGTATGGCGATCGCTGCTTCTTCAGTAATTGCTTTATCCGCTGTTTTATAAAAACCCAATATTTTTTCTTTGGGAATAACTCTGATAGCTTGCTGCTTAGAGTCTTTGAGCCAAACAAAACAATTAATGCCCCCTTTATCGGTTGCCCACCGTTTACCTAGCTTATCTTTCCTAAAGCAGTAACGAGGAAGGCTGAGAACATGGGTAGGTGGATGTTGCTCAAGGAAATTGGCACGGTCTTCACAAGGCTCAAGGAATGAGCCAAGCAAAAACATTACTATTCCTTTTTTGGCGTGGTTGTAAGCATTGATTACAACAGATGCGGCTTTGTCCCCAAAAGGAGGATTTGTGATTACCCAGTCAGTTGCTGGTAATTGCTGCCACGATTCAGGCAACGTTGCGTCAAAGTGAAAATCTGCGGGTTTGTCAAAGTCAATGTCGTTGGTGTAAACATCTGTGATGTCGGGGTGGTGTTGGAGCAGGGAAGCAATCGCGCCTTCCCCAGAACATGGTTCCAAGACAGTACCCTCAATATGCACATGCTTACACATTTCAGTCACAAACCAAGATGGAGACTCGTAAAAATCAAGATGGTGACGTAGCGGATTTTTAGGAGCAGTTTGCTTTTGCGTGACTAAACAGCTAAATAGTTGCTTGGCAAACAAAGGGGGAACACTATACCCAATTGCAACACCAGTTCCACCCGCAAAACAATACCAGTCGGGAAAGGTTTGGAGGCGTGCGATCGCCTTGAGCGGCAATTGTTTTATTCCGTCTTCAGGAAAATAAACGTCAAGAACTTGAGAGCGATGCCCGCCCTTCCCGTCAAAAAACATTGATTTGGTCAAAGTATGAGCAAGTTCACCCGATGGGACAATCCTGCATTCACCTCTTTGCTTAGTGCGTTGAATTAGCAATGGACAAGAATCGTTAAGTCGGGCAAGGGCATCGATTTGAGATTCGGTCAGGGTAGAATCTGGCAGCGTTGGGATAAGGTCTGCGATCGCCATGTCCCAGCTAATTCGCTGCGTTGGCTCAGGTAACATCGGGGCAAAACTCTTACTTGCAGCGACTATCAAACGTTTACGCTCTTTTTGAGCAACTCCATAATCTGCCATATTTAAGACGGACAAAGTAATGTTATATCCGTCTTTTTTTAGCTGGTTTTGGATAATTTCCCAACTGGTAGAGTGCTTATATTGTGGTACTTGCTCTAGGGTAAACACTTTTGGTTGAAGGGTTGTGATCGCCTTAGCGACAGCTTCAGCCATTGCAATATCATCATCGGTTTCTTCCGCACCCTTTTTGGCTTGGCTGAAATTAGCGCACACTGGAGAAGCGTGAAGAAAATCAGGGTTACGGGGAAATCCTGGAAAGTTCAACCGGGCTACATCTTGAACGCTGCGTCTAATTAATTTACAGCCGTAACCAGAGAAGTTGGTGCAGTGCATGTCGGCAAGCTTGCCGGATAGGTCGGGGTCGGAAGGGTCAAACTCCACCGCAATAACTGGACGGATACCAGCCATGACCATTCCTGCCTCGATACCACCACCACCGCTAAACAATACGACGGCGATCGGTGCGTCTGGGCTTAGTTGGGGTTTCGAGGCGAATATTTTTTGTTGCCACTGCTGTAATTGAATATTCCGAGGTTCCAAGCCATGTGGCTCATTGTCCGTCCTATTTTGTTTAATGAATACTGGGGCAGTTGTTGGTGTAGTTCCTATACTGTGATTGGCTGTGTTACCAAAGATTTCAGCTTCGTCATTAGCCCAGTTGGATATTCCTGCGGCATCATAAGTTCTTTCCATATTTTTAAAAGGCGGGATTGCCGCCCCGATAATTTAAATTAAGCTGCTACTACTTCAACTAAAGAGATTTCGGACACATGTACCTGATTCTTTTTCTTGGTCAAAGGGTTAATAATGTCAATCCAGTCAGTATCAGTGTCGTGCTTCTCCACCGTCCAGACCAATTCCTCGCCATTAACTTGAACTTCAGTTCCCTTCGCAATCCCCGCAGATTGCTGTTTCTCAAGAAGAATTTCTACAGTGGCTCTTAGCGTAGGCGGTATCCATTCAAGCTCGGTGCGATCGCCTGTCGTTTGAATATGCTCAGTCAACAATTGGGCAAACCGCGAGGAAAATAAAGTATCGCGTTTTTCGCGTTGAGCTTTAGTTTGTCCAGTCAACCCTATTTCTTTGAACCCTTCCTTGTCCTTGCCAAACAGCTTAGAAATATCAATCCAAGTCAATCGATTCCAAGCAGTTGATGATTTGCAGATTTTTGCTAAGAAGTTTTGATATTTGTTCCCCTCTTCTGTTGGCTCCTCAACGATGGCCGGATCAACTGGTAGTGTATAGGATGAAACCCATGCTAAATCTTTGCGATCGTACTCAACATCACCAAGGACGGTGTTGACAACAATCTTAGAACCTTCAAACCGAACTACAGATCCGCACCCCCCTGTCGGAATTTGCACAACGTCATTAATTTGTAAAATTCTTGCATTTGTCAATTCTAACGTTGGGTTTTTTTCGACTTCTATATCTGGGCTTGGGCTATCAGCAGGTAAAACTACCTCTACATCAGCACCATTAACAGATGCTTCAAGAACTTTATTCCTTGCTGCTAATATCTGAACCGCTGCTTTTAGCTCGTCACGTTCAGCCTCTGCGACAAGTGCCCGCTGCAGTTTCTCATCAGCGTTTAGTTGCCGTTCTTCTTCAAGCTCCTCAACAACTGTTTCAAATTTCTCCTCTAGAATTCCTATTTCTTCATCGCGCTCACCTAGTTGACGTTTAGCCGCTGCGAGCATCTCTTCTAAATGAGCAATTTGGTCGCTGTCGCCACGCGATTTAAGTGCTTGAGCCAAGCGATCGCGGTCTGCCCGAACTGCGTAAAAATCACCATCTACTTGGTCTTTCTGGGCTTTAATGCCTTCGTACCGTTGCAAATAATTTTCGTTCTCTTTTCTGAGTTTTAACACCTCGTTGGATAAATCATCTTGTTCTCGCATTGAAACAACAAAAAAGTCATGCTTCTTTTTTAACTCCTCATAATCTTTTAAAAGGTTAAGATATACGGTCCCTTCTGCGTTCTCTTCGATTTGCTCCAACTGGGCAATTAAGCGATCGTTCTTTTGCTGCCAACCAGCAATGGCATCGTTTGCAGCGCCCAACTGCTGTTTCAAGCTTTCAATTTCTTCCGTCTCAACGTTCTTTTTAAGATCATTCAGTTGAACCATTAGATTAGAGCGCTCAATATCTGTCTCGACACGAACTTGTCGCAACGCTTCATAATCTTTCTCAAGCTTTGAATAATCGGCTGCGATCGCTGTCAGTCTTGCTATTTCCAAATCGTTAACAAGGTTAATTTCAAGCTTCCGTCCACAGCCTGCTTCATGTAATGCGATCGCCCAACTATTCAAACTATTTTGCGCTAGCCCTTTGCTATCCATCAATTGACGGTGTTCAGCTACTTTAGCGACTAGTTCGGATGCAACAGCTTCGCATTCTGCATATGGTGCAACACTTGCGGTTAAAGATTGTAATTGTGCTGTTAATGCTTCGATTTGTTGTTGAATATTTGATACTTCTGTAAATTGAAATTGCATTGTTACTGGTTCCCGTATGTTTGTATCGTTGTTATTTGAGGAACCACCCAGCTAAAGTAAAAGTAGTTTATTGTGCTGCCATCTGGCATAAGTTGCTGGGTGGTGGTTTTTCTAGTCGATTAATACTCCGTCAGCAATTGCCAACTCTCTCGCCACTCTCACAACACAATCTAAAAACCGTTGTGACTGTGGATGTTTATCCGCCATCAATGCGATCGCCCTTAAATCCTCGTGGAAAGGCAATCTCACTGGTGTCGCCATTTCTCTCCACAAGGGAGCAAACCTACCTTTTTCTCTTTTTTGTGTCACTTATTTACCTCCTGTTCATAAAATAACACAAACGTGTAACACGGTCAACAAAGACGGATTGATATTTTATCCGTCTATTAAATCTGCCCCTTCCTTGATTGCGATCTCTCTGGCAATCCCTAGTATTCGGATTAAAAAGTCTCTAGGTTTAGGGTGATTGTTGGCAATCCATGCGATCGCTCTAACGTACCCAATCATGGTAATTGGTAGTTTAATGCTGACGGTTTTTGTCTTCCATACTCTGGGATTTGGTATTTTGTTTCTATATCGCTACGTAGCTACAAATATATGCACAAACAAGCCAAACGTTTAATACTTGCGGGCAAGATTCTTGAATTGGGTGAACTGTCCGTCAAACAAAAGTTTAATTGTGCCAGTCGCACCGTCGCGCTGTTTGGCTATGTTCCATTCGGCAATACCACGATCGGTTGAATCGGGGTTGTACATTTCATCTCTATATAGAAATGAAACGATGTCGGCATCCTGCTCCAGAGCGCCCGATTCTCTCAAGTCGCTCAGTCTAGGACGTTTGTTATCCCGTGACTCACACGCTCGTGACAGCTGTGATAGGGCAATCACTGGAATATTCAATTCAAGGGCTAGTTGCTTTAGTTGCCGAGAAGTTTTGGTGACTTTTTGATATATTTGCGCGTCGTCGTCATTTGACCCAGCTAACAGCTGTAAATAGTCAAACACAATCAATGCGGGACATTCGCCAGATTGTAGTACTGTTTTCCTAATTGACGACTTGACCTGAGCCATGTCGATGTCGCTTTTGTCGTTCAAATACAATTTAGACGAAGCAATTTCCTCGGTTCCTCGCGCAAAATCTGCCCACTGACTTTGACTTAATCGGCCAGAACGCAAATAATTTAATTCAATCCGGGCAATCTTTGCCGCCATTCGTCGCCCCAGTTGTTTCCTCGTCATCTCCAACGAGTAAAACAAAACTGGCTTTTGACATGCAGTCGAGACGTGATAAGCAATATCTTGAGCTAATGCTGACTTCCCAACTCCGGGCCTTGCTGCAATTAGCATCAGTTGCCCTCCTTCTAACCCGCCTGTGATGCTATCAAAATCGTAAAATCCTGTCATCGTAGTTGGAATTTCCCCAGTATTTGCTAATTCTTCAACTTCTTGATAAGTTGCATATGCAACTTCGCTAACATGTATATTATCTCCGCCATCGTTTGTAGCACTGACGCTAAACTCAAACACATCTTTTTGCATAACCTCAACTAAGTCAGACAGACACTCGGTTTTGTCGTGTCCCATTCGGACAATTTTATTACCCAAAGCAATCATTTTTCGACGTTGCCATTTCTCGACGATGATTGCTGCCATTGCATCAATATTCACAGCACTAACCGTATTATCCAGCGCAGTGACTAACTTATTTCTGCCTCCGACTCGCTCCAATATCCCTTTATCACTCAATGCAACAACCATCGCCATAAAATCAGTTGGCTTTCCGTCTTGATGCGATCGCACTGCTGTTTCGTAAATCTCTCGATGCGTTGTTGAGTAAAACGCCTGCGCTGGTAAAACGTCCTTTATCCGCACCATTGCATTAGGGTCTAACATTATTCCTCCCAATACGATCTCTTCAACCTCTAAATTCTGTGGAGGCATCACACCATCGACCACATCAAAACCCTTAATCTCTTGCTGACGTGCAAACATGTCCTGTACTCCCTCTATTTTTAAATGCGCTGTCAAAATGATGAATCTAGCAGGCTTGAAAATTTACGCATTCTCGCATTATTTATCGGCTTTTATTCCAATTCCAATCCGGGTATTTGGCGATAGCGTAGGCTAGCCAATCACGGTTAAGGGAACTCTTAGCGAAAAACTCTTCCAACGTGGCTGATTTTAGGTAATCACGGCGGTGAGTCATCTCATGCTGGTGTTCGTACCATTCATTAAAATTAACGCCGTTCACGGCTGCTGTAGGCGTGACAACCCTAACCGTTGGCGTTAACTGTTGGTCGGCAAGGTGGCTTTCCCTGAATCTAGTGACATTTCCCCGACGAAGAAAAGTGTCAATTGTCCGACTGCTACAAGTTTGACTCCACCAATCATTTTGACGAATAAACGCTAAAGCCTCTAGCATTGCAATCTCGGTGTTCTCTTTGTGTTCGGACACCAAAGCCTTAAGCGCACTAAGTCTCGACTTATTAAGCACAGAACAAACTGCCCATGTATCTGGCTTGTTGTCGTTGTACAGTGATCGCAACTCTTCAAAATCAATCTTATGCTTGTTCGATTGTTCGGGTTTGTCGAACGCGGGCGGCGACACATTCTCTCCCCTCTGGACTGGTTTAGTCGTAGTCGCATTGTCTTTCTCTTTTTTACCAGCGAAGAGATTGTCTACATCAACGTAGTCTTCCTCTTGGTTAACCGCATTTTCCTCAAAGCTTTTTCCCCCACAATTGTCTCCCACGAAGTTGGGAGGGTTTGTATTGGTATTTAATTCTTTAATTACTTTATTCGGATCAGTATTTAATATATGCACCGGTTTTCCGATATCGGTTAAACCGACTGACGGAAAACCTGACAATCGGTTTTCCTGCCAATCGGGGGGTGGCGTTTCGTATAAAATACTTTCCCACCCTGTCATCTGCCCGTTTTCGCCGCGTGTTCGTGCCCTGACTAAATACCCAAGTTCTTCTAGCTCTGATAGTGCGGATGCGATCGCGGTTCTTCCGTCTTTGATTGAAACTTCGTCGCCCGAAAGATGTTCTCTGTTGATAATCCAGCCGTCAGGGTAACTCAATAAAAGGTGATGGAGTCCACGCGCTTTAAAACTTAAACGGTTGTCTCGAATAGCCTCATTGCTAATGCAGGTGTAATTTTTTTGATGAGAAACTCGAATTGTTGTCATTAGCGATCGCCTCCGTCTGTAACCGCAGGGACGGTTCCCTCTGCTAATCGTTGCTGATGTAGCTTTTGAGCATAGACTTCAAGCTCGTTTAGTAGATATTCGGGCATTCGCACAAGTCTCGTGTTGACTGCTTTCCCATCAACGCCAGGGAATTTAGCAGGAAATTTACATACTGGTTTTTTGTTCGCCATTTGCTTGTTACGTTCAATAAACCCATAGTAATTAAGAAGATATTCTGTGTCAATACTTGCACAAAATATTTTTATGTTTCTTGTTTCACACGGAATTGTTCCAAACGTGAAAATGTATACGATGTTTGTTTTATACGAATTTTTCTGGATTCCCTAAGCGATCGCGCTAAACTTTGTAGATTTTGTGTGAGTTAGCTAAAGCACTAGTTATTTTCTCTAGCCGGGTAAAAATGACAATACATATCTTAATGTTCGTATTTGTTGATGCACGACTTTCAATTTAGCCGTACAAGCGTAATAGAATATACAGGTGCAAGAAATAACACAAAGTATTGACAAAGTTTATTTTTGTGTCACAATTAAGCCGTCTGTGTTGGTAGAGGGACTATGGCTAGAGAATCTGGGGCTGTTCGGTTGGGGAAACTAATTCATGATATTCGTGTGGAAAGTGGTTTGGATCTCCGTAGATTTGCGGCGTTGTGTACAAAAGATGACGGTGAAGCAGTTGGTTTTTCTACGTTAAACAAAATAGAAAGAGGCAGCCCGCCTAGTGGAGAGATATTACGTGCAATATCTCGCAACCCATATGTGTCGAAAGACTATACTTTGTCTGCGCTATATCACGAGCTAGAGGGTGGGGATAACCCGTTAGCCAAACAAGACATTCACACTGCACACCAAATTATTCCCTACGCCGACAAAATTCCTGATATTCAAAAAAGAGAATTAATTTTAAAACTAATTCCTGCTTTGACTCGTGACAGTAAAATGGAAATCATCCAATCGATACTTGACAGCTTTACGCAACCATCTAAAGGAAGAAAAAAGGATTAAAGGATAGTTAATATTAGGCGAACATGATGTTAAATTTTGATGTATAGATTATTTTCGGTATTGTTGAAGTCTGGTATGATTTTTCTTGGCTTTGCCGTTTTTTGTGGGGTTTGACCCCGTGTATTAGCGAGAATTGACCATGACCAATAGCGAAAATTTGACTATACAAGCGGTTAAGGTAAGGTTGAATGCATTAAAGCAAGAGGGGGTGGGCATGGAAGATTGGCTGCATAACCTTATCTCAAAAATTGAGGGGCTGACAGAATCTCAGCGATCGCAGATTATTGATGTTTTGAAAAAAGATTTAGCCAGCGACAGTAAGCAGGTTCAAATCCTTGGTAACAATCAAATTATTGGGCAGCAGCAATTTATTTTCCAAGAAGAAAGCATTGGGAAGTTAGCTAAAACCCTAGAAAGTTTGGCGACAACCGTAAATGAGCAGTATGGATCTGAAATTGGAGGAGAGATAATCAAAACGGCGATTATGGCTTTTGCGAATGCGCTGTCAAAATAGCCAATAAAAAAGACGGATAGAATTACTTTTATCCGTCTTTTTTGTTGGCTATTATTATTGTTTATAGTACCGCGTCGTCACCAGACCATTGAGCCACCACGCGCAAGACCATTTCTTCGAGCAACAAGCGGCTAGCCCAAGCGTCTCCACCGATATTGTAGTCACCTATGAGCGCTACATCGTAAGCACCTGCTTCGCTTTTGATTGCGCCTTCTTTTTTAGCTTTGTCGTAGAGAGGGAATACCCAGTCACGAATAGCATCGTTAGCGATGTGGTGTCCTAAAGATTGCGACACACCACGGAATCCTTCGCAGCGTAATGGAACGACTGGCTTACCAATTTCCTTCGATGTTTTCTTAGCAACAGCTTCGATGTCATCACCAATCAAACCAATGGGACATTCCGATTGAATCGAAATACCTCTGTTGAGTGGGAAAAGTTCATCGATTTCGAGAATGAGTTTGGTGAGTTTTTTATCACCACCAAACACGATGTCACGTTCTTGGAAGTCAGAGGTAAAGTTCATTGTACCGAAAGAATCGATACCTGTTACACCTACGTAGTAGTTACGACGACCAGACCAAGACCAGTAACCACAGCCAACGGGACCGTGGCTAATGTGAATCATGTCTTTAATTGAGCTTTGATTGAGCTATTGATAAATATAAGCTCAAGTGTTTTTTAGTAACGCTTTAATGTGGTTTAATGTTCGTTAGTAACAGTTAATATTTTAGGCTAATTTTA
>JANNFJ010000255.1:0-2605 GCA_031379725.1 Calothrix sp. OTE_75_metabat_31 | reverse complement strand
TTACTTATAGGGTAAGGGTAAGACCACTAACAGCTAACCAATAACAACTAACCAATAACAACTGACCAATAACAACTGACAACTGACCACTGACCACTAATATCAATCTAATATGAAGTTGCATAAATATTGAACCCCACCCTAACCCTCCCCGCAAGCGGGGAGGGAACCGGATTTTCCCCTCCACGAAGCGCGGGGAGGGGATTAAGGGGTGGGGTAAAATTCTATGCAGCTTTACATAGAATTGGTATAACAACTGACTACTAACAACTGACCACTGACAAAAGACAAATTTAACTTTTCCGTAGCAGCTATGCTGCCTACTGAAGTTATTTTATAAAAACCTATCGCTCGGATTATGGAATTATGAAAGTTAGCTTGCAGCCCGCTTTGAATGATAGCAGTATCGATGGGAATCAAGTTAGTACCCAGCGACAACTGGCAATTTCGATTTCGGCGATCGCAGACAGTATGGGTCGTAATGTCCCGCTGAATTTGTGTTTAATACTCGACCGCAGTGGTTCGATGAACGGGCGACCCCTGGAAACTGTCAAAAAGGCTGCTTGCCGAATTGTAGACCGATTAAACCCAGGCGATCGCTTGAGTGTTATTGCTTTTGACCACCGTGCAAAGGTAATAGTACCCAATCAAACGATTGATGACCCCGAACGCATTAAAAGGGAAATTAACAAACTGACTGCGGATGGTGGTACTGCTATCGATGAGGGGATGCAGTTGGGTATTAAGGAATTAACCAAAGGCAAAAAAGAATCTATTTCCCAAGCCTTTTTGTTAACCGATGGTGAAAACGAGCATGGTAGCGACAAACGTTGTTTGGAGTTTGCCAGTTTAGCTGCTAGCTACGGTTTGACGGTGAATACCTTGGGGTTTGGTGACAATTGGAACCAAAATGTACTGGAAAAAATTGCTGATGCTGGTGGTGGTACTTTATCCCACATTCAACAACCTGATGACGCAGAAGCTAAGTTTAGTCAGTTATTCACCCGCATCCAGACGGTGGGATTAACTAATGCCTATTTGCTGTTTTCCCTGGTTCCTAAAGTTCGACTAGCCGAACTCAAACCCGTGGCTCAAGTTGCCCCCGATACAATCGAATTACCAGTACAGCAAGAAGCTGATGGGCGTTTTGCCGTGCGGTTGGGTGATTTGATGCGCGATGTGGAACGGGTAGTGTTGATGAACTTGTATATTGGACAACTTGCTCCTGGTGGACAAGCGATCGCGCATTTACAAGTCCGTTACGACGACCCATCGCAAAATATTACAGGATTACTTTCCGAGATGGTTCCCGTCCAGGCAAATGTTTCCCTCACTTACCAACCATCGACCAACGAGCAAGTACAGCAACATATTTTCGCATTAGCTAAATATCGACAAACCCAGATGGCAGAAACTAAACTACAAATGGGCGATCGCGCTGGTGCGGCAACAATGTTACAAACTGCTGCGAAAACTGCCCTACAGATGGGTGACAAAAATGCAGCAACTGTACTGCAAACTTCTGCAACCCAACTCCAAGCAGGGCAAGATTTATCAGAAGCTGACCGTAAAAAAACCAGAATTGTATCAAAGACAATTTTACAAGATTCCTAATGAGTGTTTATGGTAAGCGCTTTTTGCGCTTACTATAAACAGATTTATATTCATCTTTTGCGTAAATCCTAATCTGAATAGAAAATTTATCCTGTAGCGTAGGCATCCTGCCTGCGCGAATGAGACAACATTTATTTTAGAGGACAGGCAAGATGCCTATCCTACGATACACAAATAAATTTAAATTACAGCAATTTTGCTGCTAATTAAACCATACTGTAGGGGCGCAAGGCATTGCGCCCTCTTGATTTATTGATTTATTGATTTCTTTATAAACCTGCAATCTACTATAAGACATGAAAATTGACAAAATCCATCATATAGCAATTATTTGCTCCAATTACGAATGTTCAAAAAAATTTTATGTCGAAACTTTAGGATTTGCAATAATCCAAGAAACATATCGAGCCGAACGTAATTCATATAAGTTAGATTTACAAGTTGGTGATTCTCAAATCGAATTATTTTCCTTCCCCAATCCTCCCCAACGAGTTAGTAATCCCGAAGCTTGTGGTTTAAGACATCTAGCATTTACAGTTGAAGATATCGAAGCAACGGTTTTATATTTAAAATCTCAAAATATTGAAATTGAAAATATTAGAATTGATGATATTACAGATAAAAAATTTGTCTTTTTCAAAGACCCTGACGGATTACCATTAGAGCTATACGAACACAATAAATGTAGAGACATTACATATAACGTCTCTACATCCTGCACTTATTAATGACATTAATTCTGGTAAGTTCGTAGTTGGGCTTTAGCCCTCTAAATTAATAGTCCTTGTGCGCTGTTCGCGCAGCGTTACCGCAGGGTAGCGCTACTACGAACCCATGAGAACTTGTGACATGGACTACTAGTGGTGCGTGTCATTAATTCTGATGGGTCGAATCATAGGCGTCTCGCATGTCAAGTCCGGACAGCCGGGACGCCTAACCTCCGGACAATAATATAAACCCACAAAAAATAATGACATGGAGCACTAGTCGT
>JANNFJ010000251.1:0-13257 GCA_031379725.1 Calothrix sp. OTE_75_metabat_31 | reverse complement strand
ATCCGGAAGAATTAATCGAACCGTTGCGAGTTGCAGACAAGACAGAAAAACTTACACCCGAAGAAATAACAGCTTTTACAAATTTAGAAAACCATCCTTCCTGTGTTAGCTGACGTACTTCAAAGTGCAGGTGCGGCCCTGTAGAATTACCTGTGCTACCCACTAACCCAATTAAAGTACCTTGCTGTACCCATTGACCAGGTTGGACGTAAAGCTGTGACATGTGCCCGTATAGGGTTTGAAGGGCGTTGTTGTGGTTAAGAATTACCGTTAAACCGTAGCCGCCAACGTTGTCTGCGACTTCGACTTGACCAGTGTAGGCGGCAACAACTGGTGTGCCTGTTGCAGCACCAATGTCAGTACCGGAGTGGAATCGGCGATCGCCTGTAATTGGGTGCGATCGCCAACCAAATATCGAAGTAATTGGGGCTGGTACTGAAAGCGGGAAAATTAGCCCTGTTGGGTTGTAAGCTATTGCTCCACCTGTATAAGCAACACGCGGCAATGTCGATTCTAAAGGAATGTTATAAGCCACAGTACTCGGACGCGGTAAGGCATTTTCCGAATTCATCGGCATCGGCAAACTACCCCCACTTGGAGCAGGTACGGCACTAACGGTTGTTGTGGCTTGGGGAGCGAAATTGCTAGGGGCAGGAATAAACCGATTTGGGTGATAACTACTCTTCGACGACCCGACAATTTGACGTGCGGTAGATGATTCAATCCGCGAGGTCTGACGAGTTACAGGGACATTATCGAGATTGCTGGCGCTGGCAATGCGAGAACTCCGCCAACCGCTATTATTTTCGCTCTTGGCTGAGGTTTGCCGTACTGGTGTTGTGTCGGCAACTTCGATACCACGGCTTTTTTTAATCCAACTTGGTGCTGTAGCGCGGGTTCGTTCGGTTTTGGTTATTGCCTCGTCCAAGTTAGAAGCTGTAACGGGTGCTTTGACGCAGGCAGTTAGATTTTGTCCGCCGATTGTACGACAACTACCCGAACGTCCGGTTAATACAACCCTGTTAGGTGCTTCGTATTTACCTGCGGTGCGAGAATTGTAGTCGGTAGGGTCAATGTAAGCGTTGTTGTAATCCTTTGGTTTTTCGGTGGTATCGCTACTTTGGGCGACTTCCTTGGGGGTATTGCGTAATTTATCGCGTAAATTCTGGGGTGCTGTAATTTGAACTTGGGGCTTATTTTCGCCAGTTATTACCCTTGGTTGCGACGAAACCTCGACTTGGGCTTTCTCGACTCGCATTTCGGGAATCACAACGGGACGTGTTTTGGCAACTCTAGCTCTTAATCTTCTAACACCTGTACTCGATGTATTATTTTCACTGTTGCGTAATGAGCTTCGTACTGGTTCCGATGCTTCGGTTTGAGCGCGGCGTTTTTTGACAGATTCCGAGGATTGAGTCGCAACATTACGATTTAAGCGTTGCTTGAGTCGGGCGCGGCGCGTGGAAAATTCTACGGGTGCGGATTCGGATGATGAAACACTAGGGGCGCGTTCGATAGTTATTTTTTTGACTGCGTTCCCGGATGTTTGCGTATTTTCTCCAGTGGGAACAATATTATCAACGGCAGATTCAGTTTGTGCAAGCACGAAGCCACTACTAAGGATACTCAAGCTACTTAGCCATACTAAGCTTTGTGCTGGCAGCGATTGATGCCAAGATTTATGTAAATGTTTGCGGGCAGTTTTTTTGGGCTGCGTCATTTTGATTGGGGGGTGTTTGCGGGTAATTAACTGGGAAAGTGAGATTGCGTACTACTTAAATAGTTTGAAGCATAATTCTGAATATTTATATGAACAATTTACGCGAACTTACTCACGGGAAGTACCATAACCCAAGCTGATTGTACCTGGTTGAAGGTAAATTTCTCGTGTTCTCACTGATTTCGATTTGGAATTGGACGTGCGAACATGGAGACATCCAGAGGAAGTAACGCCGACTACAGTACCAGAAAAATCATTTATCTGGACTTCATCTCCTATATTTGTCAATAAATTAGCGTACTTAGATAAAAGTATATCGACTCCATCTCGATTGAGACATTCCATTCCAGATTCTATACCAAGCAAAACCGTAACCGCGAGAGTTTCTAGATTAGGAATAGCCTGTAAATGTTGTTGTGCTTGCCACGACTCTAAATTAATGCCAGTTTCGGGAACTGGATTTTGCCAATTAATACCAACACCGATGACAGCTTGGGTTATTTTTTCTCCACTAATTTTAGTTTCAGTGAGAATGCCACCGAGCTTACGTTTATTCAACACTAAGTCATTAGGCCATTTTATTTCAACCGTAATGCCGCATTTTTGTAATGCGACAGCGATACCCCAAGCTGTTGCGAGGGTCAGTTGGTAACTATTTTTCGCAGGCAAATTCGGTGCGATCGCGGCTGAAAGATATAATCCTCCCGTCTGGGAAAGCCATTGACGGCCCCATTGCCCGCGTCCTGAAGTTTGTTCTGTAGCAATTACTACCGTTCCCGATGTTGCGCCTTGTTGTAGTAATTCCCACAATGTCTGGTTTGTAGAGGTAACGCTGTCGTAGAGATGCAGCGAAAACGGTAAATAAGCTTGTTGACGTGCAGCGTTTAAAGCCGCTTCGATTTTGTCTTGGACGATTCCCACAGCAGTTAATACAAAATATAATCCTCTACAAGTTTAATTGCTTGGAGAGGATTGGGAATGCGACGACATAACTTTTTGCGAGAAACAAAATGCGTGATTTTCTGTTGTATACCATCGGCTTTGAAAAGTTTCCTACCCCTCATTGGCATATTTTTCGCCATACCACGCTATTTCAGGGCACGATGTATCGTGCCCTACAGAATATTTTTCTTAATATCTTTTAAAGCTATTTCAAGAGGTTCAAAAAAAACTTGGGGTTCATTAATCAGACCAAATTTAAGTTCAACATTATCTGAAAAACCATTTAAGCATTGGTAAAGTTCGTAAATCTCTTTCGGTAATTTAAAGGGCAATTTTTTTGTTATCTCATCAATTTCCTCACGCTTTAATCCTGGTTGGAATAACGAGATAAGTTGTGGTGCTTTTTGCTCTAAGCTATTCCGGATTCGATTGAAATTGTTTTTTATTTCCGTCATAATGCTAATTTATCAAGCATTTTATCAAGTTTTTGAGTTGGGTTACGCTCCGCTGCACCCAACCTACAAATCTTAAGTGACTTAACCGCTAATTTTTTATTCTTGATTCCCAAATATCGATTTTAGGTTACGTCTTCCACTAACGACTCTCACAATTTCGATACCGTCATCAATAATTTGATAAAAAATAATGTACCCATTAAGGGGAATCCCTCGCAAGTCTGGACTAAGATTTTCATACTTTCGTCCCATATTTGGAAAACTGGCGAGTTGTTTACACTTTTGATTAAACTCTTGTAATAAACTTTCACCAGCTTCTACATTTTCTATTGCAAAATATTGAGAAATTGCCATTAAATCACGAGAAGCAGGCAATGAGATAATATATTGGCTCATTGTTGAGATTTAACAATAGTGCAAATCTTGCAAAAGTTTATTTACAAAGGTTTCACCATCAATTCCTTCACCACGTTCAAGTGATGCGATACCTTCCTTAACCTTGGTACGTGTTTCTTCGACCCAAACTTGATCGTCATAGCTTTCTTGCTCAAGCAGATGTAAAGCAGCTTGAATAACTTCGTTGCTACTGTTGAACTTACCTGCCGCAAGCAAATCTTGAATTATTTTTTCTTGTTCTGGCGTTAGTGTGATACTCATATTTGGTAAGCTTGCTCTCCTTCTCAATAATATAGTACTTGGTGGATATGGTTCTCTTCTTGTTCCATCACGAAAGCGACCTATGTACATCCTCAAGAACAAACAGTTTAGGTAAATACTGTAAAAATTTTAACTGCCAAGTTAAACTAAATTGACCAAAATTAATTTTAATTAAATTTTACATGTGGGGTTAGTTGACGATGCATACTTGGCAATGGGGTACTTGGCAAGGACTGCCTTATTTGACTTGCAGTCTTTTAGAAGCATTTCCACACGGCTTTTTCACTTCTGGATTTGTCGGACGTTCACCGCAGGGGGAATTGACTCCTATACTCCAGCCTGAAGCTTCAGGATATCGCCTCAAGCAGGTACATGGAAATATAGTGTTAACCCCGCAAGAAATTACCGCGAAGCTAGAAACAGGTGGTGATGATGTCGAAGGGGAGGGAGATGCAACACTTGTGCATGGTGATGGTATCGCTAGTGACAAGCCGCAACAAGCTGTATGGGTAGCAAGTGCCGATTGTACGCCTGCTTTGATTGCTGATATCAATACAGGAATGGTGGCTGCGGTACATGCAGGATGGCGAGGAACAGCGCAGCAAATTGTACCGATGGCAATTTCGCGTTTGGTGATGCAAGGTAGCAAATTAGGTGATTTACGGATTGCTTTGGGACCAGCGATCGCAGGTGAAGTATATCAAGTATCAACACAAACTGCTGCGGAGGTTGGTGCAAGTATTGTATCTCAGACAGAACCTGAGAAAATTGTTGATTATTTATTAGCACAACCCAATTCCCCGTTACTTCCAGACCCAGACCCTGGTAAAGTGCGTTTGGATGTACGACGAGTCAATCAAATCCAAATGGAAAGCTTGGGAATTAGTCCCGAACAAATTGCTCAAGCACCTTATTGTACTTTTCAAAGTCCCGAATATTTCTTTTCCTACCGTCGCCAAAAAGAGAAAAAAGTTCAATGGTCGGGAATTGTTAGTAGGGAACACAAAAGTTAGGAGTAATGTAGAGACGCGTTCCCCGTAAGGGGTTCGGTGTAGGGTAATTTCGCGTCTCCTATCAAGTTAGGAGTTAAAAAATGTTTATTTTATTTCCCTTTCCCCTTACCCGATAATTAATTTATATGCAGGGATGATGCAGCAATGAGTGAACCGCAACAACAGAGTAAAGCGAAGTTGGGATGGTCGTTGGAGGAACGCGATCGCAATTTTATCAAATTAATAATGCCCATTCTGGAATGGCTATATAATTACTATTTTCGGGTGCAAACTAGCGGTTGGGAACATGTTCCTACCGACAAAAAAGTGCTATTTGTTGGTTCGCATAATGGCGGATTAGCTGCACCGGACATGTTAATGATGATTTACGATTGGTATTATCGCTTCGGTATCGAACGTCCTGTACATGGATTAATGCATCCCATCGCATGGCAAGTGAGTCCGGAATTAGCTTCTTTGGCAGCTAAGTTAGGGGCAATTGCCGCACATCCAAAGATGGCATTATCGGCTTTTCGTCAAGGTGCTAACGTACTTGTTTATCCAGGTGGGGCACAAGATGTATTTCGATTGCATTCACAACGTCATCAAATTTGTTTTGCGGGCAGAAAAGGATTTATTAAACTAGCATTGCGCGAAAATGTCCCGATTGTTCCTGTAATTTCGACAGGGGCACACGATACCCTATTTATTTTCGCTGATATATATAATGTACTGCAGCAATTTCACTCATTGGGTATGCCCTGGCTATTGGGAATTGACCCCCTAGTATTCCCCCTTTACCTCGGTTTACCTTGGGGATTGGGAATTGGCCCTTTACCGAATATTCCATTACCTGTAAAAATTAATACAAGAGTTTGTCCGCCAATTGTATTTGAGAAATATGGTAAAGAAGCAGCACGCGATCGCGCCTATGTAAATTCCTGCTACGAGATAGTTGTAAGTAAAATGCAGTGGGAATTAGATGCATTAGTTAAGGAAAACCAAAGTTAATATCGATTTTAAATAACTATATTAAATTAAGTAACAACTTTGCTTTTTGGAAATCTTCCCTAATGTCGGAACCACAACAACCAGAACAAACTAGGATTGGATGGTCGTTAGACGAACGCGACCCTAATTTAATTAAATTCTTAATGCCGTTATGGGAATGGTTCTATCGCTACTATTTTCACGTGCAAACCAGTGGTTGGGAACATATCAATACTCAGCAGCAATACTTAATTGTCGGTTCGCACAATGGTGGATTTGCTGCCCCCGATATGGTGATGATGATATATGACTGGTTCCATCACTTTGGAATCGAAAAACCTATATATGGGTTGATGCATCCCAAAAGCTTGCAAGTTAGCCCAGAATTTGGGCAAATTGCGGCAAAAGTTGGGGCAATTAGCGCACATCCAAAAGTGGCAACTGCTGCTTTGCGTCAGGGTGCTAACGTCCTGGTTTATCCAGGTGGGGGAGAAGATTTGTACCGTCTGCATTCGTTACGGCATCAAATTTACTTTGCCGGACGGCAGAGTTTTATTAAGTTGGCATTACGAACAAACGTACCAATTCTGCCGATAATTTCCGCAGGGGCACACGACACCTTATTTATTTTTGCTGACCTCTACCCAGCTTTGCAACAACTCAATAAGTGGGGAATGCCTTGGCTATTGGGATTAGACCCCGAAGTATTCCCCCTTTATCTTGGTTTACCGTGGGGATTGGGAATTGGCCCTTTACCGAATATTCCATTGCCTGTACAAATTAATACCAGGGTTTGCGAGCCGATTGTATTTGAGAGGTATGGGACGGAGGCAGCACGCGATCGCATTTACGTAAATTCCTGCTATGAAATGGTTGTAAGCAAGATGCAGCAGGAATTAGATGTCTTAGTACAAGAAAGCGAAAAATAAGGCAAATCTTAAGTAGACAAGTAACAGTATTATTACGGATATGGGCAACTATTTTTCTTGCTCATAACTTTAAATTACTTAGGCAATTTATGAAGTTTTCATTAAGTACGAGTTTATTAAGTGCAATTGTCTCCACGGTCGGCATGACAGGAATTATTAATGCTTGGTCAATTAAACCTGTGAATGCTGTTATTTTCGTCGAACCAATTGTGACGACAGCGAATCAAGATATCTTAAGTACTGGAAGAAATCCCCGCAGATTGACAGGAATTGACCCCGGACAAGTTATTAAATATGGTGTTCCAGATTTTGCAAATAACTTGGTAAATGGAACTGGGCAAAATATGGAAGGGTTTGTTTTCAATTTAGAAACGCTGTTGTATAGCAATGCCAATACAACACCAGCGTTCAATAATGAACCTGTGGAATGGGGAGATGTAAACGGAGATGGAAAAGTTGGTTATACGACTAATCCCGGTTTACAAGATATCTTCAAAGACGTTTCTGTAACGGGTAAAACTATTACTTTTAGTGGTGGTGAAATTCCCGACGGAACGATATTCTACAATCTATTTGAGTCTACACCTAACCTCAGACCCGGTGCTGGGATTATTCCACCTGCACCACCCGCACCAGCTGACCAAGATGGTCCGATTCGCGTCTCTAGCTATTACGTTACGATTCCCGAACCGACTTCGGCCTTGGCTTTAGTTGCTGTGGGGATTGTTGGAACTACTGTAAGTATCAAG
Source organism: Calothrix sp. OTE_75_metabat_31 (assembly GCA_031379725.1). Taxonomy (GTDB): domain Bacteria; phylum Cyanobacteriota; class Cyanobacteriia; order Cyanobacteriales; family Nostocaceae; genus JANNFJ01. The sequence goes on along the minus strand of JANNFJ010000251.1, from coordinate 5,823 downwards.
CGTAAATATAGTAGATTGCGTAGGTTGGGTTGAGGCACGTTAACGAAGTTATGCGAAGCAAAACCCAACATTTTTGACAATTTGTTGGGTTTCGCTACGCTACATCCAACAAGCGTACTATGTAGCTCCCGCTTAAAAGCTTGCTGTCTACGATTTAGGATTGACTTCAAACTCTAATCTAGAACGGTAAAAGCAAACATCAAATTCAATAAAAAAGTTAGTTTGTCCAATAATCAGGGGTGTATTAGGGCTATTAACCCAGGCAAATACTAGTTGAGTTGGTACAAAGTCACCAATTTGAGCAATTGCAGAAAAAGGTATAGCTGGCTGATTACTTAAATTGCCTGCTAACTGAATTATGACTTTGCGGTTGTCCCAAATAGCACCCAGTTGAAAACCTAATTCATAGGGTAAAACATTAACCGTAGCTCCACTATCTACTAAACCAATCGCTTCAATATTATGATTATCCAGTTGTAAGATAAGCGAAAGTCTCGGTAGACTATCAAACTCGTTTTGAATTGGGCTAGTGGTTGAGTATTTAACTCGCATACGTTATTAATATTCTGCATCTGGCTGCTTAAGTGCTTCCATAAGAACTGCACCAGCCCCAAAGCTACCGTATGGAGTTGGCAGGTGGTAGGTTTTGAAGGGTTCTAACGGTGAAATATCACCAACTATATCTAAATCTTCCGCCAAAATCCGAATCAGTTTTAGCTTTTCTGTTGCGGAAAGCTGACGTGCAGCAGGAAGAACCTCAGCCAATGTCATAAAATGTGCCTTATTATTTTAATAATTCACATCTACAGTTTACCCCACGAGTCCAGTAAATTATTTGATTCAAAAGTTGCAAGTATTTTGGTTGATGAGTATTTGCGAAAATAAAATTTTTAGGTTTGTAGGGTGCGTTAGGCGCTTCGCCGTAACGCACCGTAATATGTATGAATAAATAAAACTGACATCTTGCGCCAGTTATATTAACAAGCAACAAAATAACTAAGTATTCATATATTTTTCGACTGCGTTTTCGTCCGCCAGGGACTGTAAGTCCCTGTCTAATAGCTAAAGTCCTCTGAAAGAGGACTATTCTATTTTCAGATTTATTGTGTAAAATTAGTTACAATTAAATGTGCGCGTGAGACTTTATATGTAGATGTGTAAGATATAAGTTAAAGCATTGAAGGCTTTTCCCATACTATTGAATAACGCCAAAATAAATGCTTTCTAACCTGTACATTCTTGAGTGACCTAGTATAAAGTTGCCGTGCTTGCGATAAAGTTAGATATTTGTCTGTACGGAGATGCGATCGCATTGCTGCCGCTGCTTCTGGTAATGGCTTGTGTTTATTTCTGAGCGTCTGTAATATCCAATTTAAGGGAACAGCCAAGAAATCGCTTAGTTTATCTTGTATGCTTTCATACTTTAGTAAATCCAAAATGACAAGCTTGCCACCTGGTTTCAAAGCAGCTTTTAGACTTGGCAGTAAATCCTCCAATGGCAAATGATGAACAGTTGCAATCGAGACAATTACATCAAATTGTTCGACTGGGAATTCCCAAGTCAAAATATCAGCGTTCTGAAAATCTATATTTGGATGTTGTACGGAACGTGCTAAAGCAACTTCTATCATGTTGGCAGATAAATCTATTGCCACAACACGAGATGCACGTTGAGCTAAAAGACGCGAGAATGAACCAGTTCCACACCCAATATCAAGAATATTTTCGCAGTACGATGGTAACTGCTTGAGTAAAAACCTGTGATAGTGACTGTTGTGATTCCATCCCTCTTGGTCGTACAAAGCAATTTTGTCAAAATCATCTCGAATTTTTTGAGTTAATATCTCATCGATATTGTTTTGCATATCACAATCTAGATTATAGCTAAATGAACCGAGTCTAATTCCTTACTGTTTAAGGTTTTACAATCCAATAACTAAAACAATTATGAAAGATTTAACGTTTTTTCCAGCTTATCAGCTTGCTAGGATGATTCAAAAACGTCAAGTTTCCTCAATGCAAGTGGTAAGTGCATATTTACAGCAAATTAGCAAGTACAATTATCAACTTAATGCCATATGCACGCTCGATGCTGAAAATGCCCTAAAACGCGCAAAAGAAGCCGATGAAGCTTTAGCACGAGGTGAAAACTGGGGAATTTTGCATGGAGTCCCCATCACAATTAAAGACGCATTTGAAACTGCCGGGTTGCGAACGACTGGAGGTTATAAACCGCTCAAAGATTATATTCCCAAGCAAGATGCAACGGTGGTAGCGCGAATGCGTGCGGCTGGTGCAATTATTTTAGGTAAGACAAATTTAGCGAATGCGAGCGGAGATTACCAAGGAATCAACGAGATATTTCCGCGTGTAAATAATCCTTGGAATTTTAATTATACACCGGGTGGAAGTTCGAGCGGTGGTGCAGCGGCTGTTGCTGCGGGTTTATCGACGTTGGATATTTGCTCGGATTTTGGCGGTTCGATTCGTCAACCTGCACACTTTTGCGGTTTGTATGGACTCAAACCCACCGATAGAAGGGTGCCGACAACCGGCAATCTTCCCGAAGGAATTGGTAGTATTCGGCAAATGATGACGGTGGGTGCATTAGCTCGTTCGATTGAAGATTTGCGGTTGACTTTATCGCTGATTGCAGGGGCAGATAGTCGTCAACCCGATATTCCCCCAGTGCCTTTAGATATACCAAGCGAGCGTAATTTGCGAGATTTGCGGATTGCTTGGATTGATGAAACAGCAGTATTTCCAGTTGCGAATGATATTAAATTGGCAATGCAAGGTGCAGCGAAGAAGCTAACTGATGTTGGTGGTAATATCGAACGTTGGCGATCTAATTTTGATTTTTTAGAAGCATGGCAAATTTATTATGCATTATGTACTTATGTTGTACCTTTTACCCAAGTTCAAGATTTTGACTATTTTCGTAGGAATTTAACATTTTTGTGGCAGGAAGGTACAACAGGAGATAAAGAATTGCGGAAACTGAGTAACATTCCTGGTACAGCTTTTTCAATTGGGCCAAATCCGAAGCTGAAAGGTTATTTTGAGATTTTGCAAGAGCGCGATCGCATAACTACCCAATTAGATAACGAACTCGAAAACTGGGATGTTTTACTATGTCCTGTGGCTATAACTGCTGCGTTTACCCATCGATTAAAAGGTGTAGCAATCGAGATAGATAAACGCAAGGTTCCTTACATGATGGCATCAGGTGCTTATACGGTTCCTTTTAATCTAACCGGACATCCTGTAGTGGTGATTCCCATTGGTCAAACTGAGGATGAATTACCTATTGGGATGCAAATAGTGGGTAAGCGATGGAAAGAGATTGAATTGTTGAATATTGCTCAAAAAATTGATAATACGATTGGTGCTTTTAAACATCCACCTGGTTATTAATAGGATTTATGCAAAAGTCATGCAACGAACCACAGAGTCACGGAGAACACAGAGGTGGGGCGGGTTAGGGAGAGTTTTGGCGTAAGTCCTAATTAAATTAAATATGAGTGACATAGTTTTTCTTCCCGCATACCAAATTGCCCAGATGATACGCAATCGCGCTGTCTCTGCAACTGAAGTTCTACAAGCATATTTAATGCAAATTGTCAAACATAATCCCAAAGTCAATGCCATTTGTACCCTAGATGAAGAAAATGCTCGAAAACTGTTATCGGATAATTATTGTTCAATTTTTGGGTATCGCAGCCATTGATAGAAAGTGGAGTTCAAATTAAGTTAAAAGTAACTATAAAAGCTTTTGTTTTCATTATTGTTTGATATACAGCCCTTCACGGAAAGCATATAATACATCGATAGAGACTATTCTGTGCCCTATGACAAACCTATATTTTCTGTATTTTACCTAACTTAAGAACATAGTCCTTTTAAAGCTGCTTCTCAATTGCATCACAGGCTACACCGACCCCATTCTCAGCTTGGATAATCCGCCCAATTTCTACAGCTTTTGCTGCATCGCTGGGATTTTCCAGTAATTCCTTTAGCTTTTTTGCTACCCGCGACCCTAAATATTGATTGCGAGAAATAGTGCGAGAAGTTCCTAAACGTTCGACTCGTGCAGCATTATCGGGTTGGTCGTGGCTGTAGGGCATAATAAGGGTTGGACGAGCAGCCCGTAATGCTTGAGTGGTTGTACCTATGCCGCCTTGGTGAACTATGGCACAAGCACAAGGAAAGATTTGCGAGAATGGCGCGTAGCTAGTTGCAAGTATATTTTGGGGAAGATTTTCTGGAGGCTGATTTTTGCCAATCAATAGAATTGCACGGCGATTTAACAGCGAAACTGCTTTGACACTTTCGTGGTAAAAGTTACCAGGGTCCATAACTGCGGCAGAACCAAGGGTAAAAATAATCGGTGGTTCCCCGGTATCTAAAAATTGCTTGAGTTCGGGGCTAAGTTCCATCGTGCTGCTGCCGTCATAGAATGTGGAACCTGCCATGACTGTATTTGCTGCCCAATCGGGTTGGGGTTGCGCCAAAATCGGCGAGAATAAGGCGATTACAAGGTATGGAGAAAACTTATCATCGATAAAGGGATTGCCAGCGAGGGGAGGTAAGTCCAATTCCCGACGAAGTTCATGAACTGGTTTACCCCAAGATTTACTGACAAGCTTGGCAAAATTTATTACTCCTCGATTTGCTAGCGAGCCAAACAATCGCAGCTTTGCCAAAAATGGAAATGGTGCTAACACGGGAGGGTCATAAGCTGAGAAAAACGATATAGGAGCCATTGCACTTGATGCCCACCGCATCCCCAATTTTTCCGCCACCATTCGAGCCGCAACAACTCCTTCCCCAGTAAAGATGAAATCTGCATCTTTAGCACAGTTCAGTAAATCTCCGTACATTTCGCGTAACACCGGATTGACCCATTTGCGGACAATATACTCCGAACCTGTTTGCAAATCCATCATCCGCGCCATTTCCTGCGGGTCATCGAGTGCGGTATTATCGGGTCGCATCCGATGAAACTCGAATCCTAGAGCCTCAATTTTCGATTGATATTCTTTATGTGTCGCAAATACAACATCGTGACCGCGTTGCCGTAATTCTAATGCGATCGCAATTTTGGGATGCAAATCGCCAAAGGAACCAATTGTTGTTACGACAATTCGACTCATTATCTTGCCTCTTGGTTATGCGATAGGGGTTGTGCTACAGCCGACTCCAACGCTCCTAAATCTCGTACTCCCCATGCTCCTCCAGATTTATTAATAATCTGGCAGCGCTTGCGATCGCAACCAGTCTTAAATCGGGATATAGATACACAGGCGATCGCATAAAATATAAGATAGTTTGATTCGGGCTATTTACCCGCGTGAGTTAAAAAATGCTAGCCGTTTTTGTAAACTATAAAGTTGAAAGTCAATATTCATCAGTTCCCCGATATCATCGGCTGTATATTGAATTTTCAAACGGTTACGTTCGTCATTAAGGTTGGTAATTTTCGTTTCCAGGGCATTACAAACAGCTGGGATAATCTTACTATTGGGATTTTGCGGTTCGATTTGGGCAATGCGTCGTCGTAAACTGAGAATTTGACTTTCGGCTGATTTGACAACTTCACCTAGCGGACTATGGTCTGCTTCGAGTAAAGCGCGTTTAACTTCGAGTGCTGCGACTTTATCTACTAGTACGTTTGATACTGCCCGATTGATAACAACGTTACTATTTTCTGGTTGAATTTCGGCGGCTATTTTCCGCAATCCTTCGATTTCCTCAGAGATTCCCATAACAGAGGGATGGTCTGAACTATATCGCGTTTCTAGCATTGCACGTTCGATTTCT
>JANNFJ010000240.1:0-3883 GCA_031379725.1 Calothrix sp. OTE_75_metabat_31 | reverse complement strand
GAAGTTGCAGCATCTTCTAATACTGCCCAGGTTGCCGGACGTTCTAAATGGCTCCATAATGCACGTAGGAAAGCTACACGCACATCGCGGTGTAAATCGCGTTTATCCCAAGCTAATAATTCTTCGTAAGCTGCATCTGTTGGTAATTCACCCAACAAGCGCACTACTTCTTTGGCTACGGTTACTTTTTCTAAAGGAATAGCCCGCAGCATTGGTAATGCTGTAGAAGTTGGCATTTGTAGAAGTGTGCTTCGTAGTGCGTAAATAGCAATGCGTGCCCGGTCATCACCCATCGCTTCGATAAGTGTTGGAATGCCTTGACCAGCATCCAAACGGGAAAGTGTGCGTAACGCTGTATCGCGTATTGCTAGTTTAGTATTGCGGTGACTTGCTAATTCGATTAATCTTGTGGGTTGTACTGCTGGTAATGCCGCGAGTTGCTTAATAACAGTAATGACAGTGGGAATATCGCGGGCAGTATCTTGGGTAACTTCGCAAAGAGTTTTCGCAAAAATTTGCTGCTGTGCTGTATTCCAGCGATAAAACCCACTGGTTAGAGGCAATAAAAAGCGGGTTTTTCCGGTACTAAAACGACCCTTGTAAGCTCGCTGTCCTAAAAATGGTGTGACTAAATCCTGGCGATGACGGTGGACAAAGTTATAAACTGTGTATTGTGTTATCCAACTGGGGTCTTGCCGCAAAAGTTTGGGAACTAGAGTTTCTAACTTATCCTTCCGATTTTCTGCGATTAAACTAAGTGCAGATGATGCAATCCAATAGTTTTTAGTATCATTAATTACTCGTTCTAAAATATCAACTAAGCCATCAAACACTCGTAAACGGCGACCCAGGCTTTGTGCTGCCGAGATAATATGGGTTTCACGCTCGCGTGTTTTCCAAGATTGTAAAACTGGGAGAAGGAAAGGAGCAATTCTTAATACATCGGTATCAGAAAGGCGATCGCCTAAGTTGTAAAAACTAATTCCTCCCCGATGCTGTACTAATATCGCTAATTGTTGGGCAGACCAAGCAGGATGAAACGGTAAAATGGCGATGACTAAACGCTCTAAAGCGCTGGCTGTGGTATGGGACAAGTCAGCAGCATTGAGGGCATCGTCAATAATTTGGCTCAAATCTGGCAAATATTGCTCGTCCCACATACTCGGAGGTAAGGCAGCTAATTCGGCAATCATCGCACAACGGATTGGGTCTTGTTCGTTGCGTCTTTGCTTAATAACCGCCAAAATTTCACTGGTGTAGGAGCGATTGTAACGAGTCGCAGAAACTAATGTACTAATGGCTTTAGCCCGTAAGTCAGGGTCAGGGTTGCGAATAAAAGGGTCAAGAACTGTGCGTGCTTCCTCCCAAAGAAGGAAAGCTGCATAGGGCAAACGTTGCGATGGACGGGTAGCCAGTGCTGGTAAATTTAGGTGATAGCGTGCTTCTTGTTCGCGGATATGATGAGGAAAATTCGATACTAAGTCTGGTGTCAAACAACCTTCGCTATCGCGCCAACTATCAGCAAAGTTATTATAGATAATCTCTCGTTGAGATGGTGACAGGAAAGGTAAAAAATCTTGCCCGTATATCGTAGTTTTATGTTTAGTTAATAGTTCAATTAGTTGAGAAATTTCTAATTTATGGGCAACTCGATCGAAACTAATATTAGGCGTACTGTCTGAACTCAAAATTAAATCAACAACTTCTTTTGGACGACGTAATGCAAGCGGTTGTAAAGATAATCTCGATAGAGGAATAGTGCGAGATGCAGCACGACAAATCAAGAGTGCGGTTTCTTGGGAAAACTCGGAAAGTAGTGGCAAAACAGCATTAATTTGGTAAGCCAGTCTGGGGTCAAAATCGCTTGCAGCATTTGCTTGTTTTTGTAGCAAATTACCAGCTATCTCTGGATGCCAACGTGCTAAAAGCTGCCATTCATTTACACCGTAGAAGTCAATAACAGTTTCAATATTACGGTTAACAATTTCTAGAGAACCATAGGGTAACAACTGACCGAACTGTTGACTATCAGTATTAGCTAGTTGAGTAAGGAAAGTATCAATACAACTGCGACGACGACGTGTTAATAATTTACGTAGTATATTGCGACGTTGTTTAAAGGTAGCTGTACTTAAAGCCGTTTGTAACTGCGTATCATCAGCAACTACAGGCAGCAACCGTATAGCGAGAGAACGCAGTCCTCGTGAGGAATCACTTAAAGCACGTAGTACCCTGGAAGCGTCGTAATTTCCATAACAGGACTGAAGCACCATTAAGCGATCGCTAAAGTCGCCTTGTTCTAAGGTATCTAAAATTTGGTTAACCTGAGCATCGGTTTTTGACCTAATACCGAGTTCGACCATGCGACGCACTCTATCTTTATGAGTTAACGGTTCTAATTGCTGCTTAAGTTGCTTTGGGTTCATCGATATTAATTTTAATTCTTGAATTGCTTTATAGCAGTTCCTAACCTTTGTGAGGTACGTATGTAGGGGCGCAAGGCCTTGCGCCCCTATCTTTAGGTAAAATGAATATACCTTACCTGATTGAGAATACATTTCCCACCATTATAGTCGTGGGATAAATTTAATCGCTTTAATATGGACTGTTACTTAATTCTCTCGTTTAATCCAAACAGTTGAGTATTCCATGCTCAAACTGTCATGCTGACGTTAGGTTCGCGCTGAGTCCTAAGAAGACTCGCTCCGCGTTAGCGTAGCTTCGCCTTAGCGATACGCGTTCTTGCAGGGTAGCATCTCAATACTAATCGTAATCGATGATGTTAGACCGCTCCCTAATAGCGTCGCCTGGAAGTTTTTTCGCTTACGTTCGTAACATAGGATTCTTCCCTGGGAGTCAGAATGACAGTGAAAAAAAGTTAGTCAATACTTTGTATGCTTTAAAACGTCCGCCACAATGGGTAACATCATACATTACAACATAAGCAATGGAGATTAGGTAAGGGTACTGCGTTAGCGAAGCTTACCGCAGGTATCGCTTGCTCGTAGAGTGCTTCCCAACCTGGTTCCTGTAATGCTATCGCAATGACCGCCGAAGTATCTATAATCATGCTGATAAGCCATCCTCATCATAGAGTGAATCTAGCTCAAAGTCATTGGCTTTTTGTTGAGCAGTAGACTGAATTGTAGGCAAATGTTCTGCCAATTGGGTCTGGTTTAATTGTAGACTTTACCTCAAACCCCTGGCAAGCGGTAGCGGTAGCGATCGCCTTATCAAATAAAACGCCCGCTTCACGAATTGTTGTAGGAGATGTCACATAGTATCAATATGTCAAATTATTCAAGATATTTTTAGTAATTTATACAGTTCGGTAGGGTTACAATTAAATAATATTTTTGGGAATATCATTAAAGTACTATTTAAAGTTTGAGGGGTAAATTTTAATGTCTCGTCTACTTGCATTTGCTCTTGTAATATTCATGAGCCTGACTGCTAATTTATATAATATACCTGCGACCTGGGCAGTAGGAATTAGTAACGGTTATCTGAAGAATTGTCCAGCTTCCCCAAACTGCGTTGTCAGTCAAGATGCCGATTCTAAACATGCTATTGAACCCATCACCTATCATGTAGACCGGGATGTAGCACGGAAAATGCTACTAAAAGTTCTGACTGTTGTTCCCCGTACAGAAGTTGTGGAGCAAACAGATAATTACATTCACGCTACAAGCAAAAGCCGCGTCTTTAAATTTGTTGATGATGTAGAGTTTTATTTTCCAAACGATGAAAACGTAATTCATTTACGCTCGGCAGCTCGTGTTGGAGATTCGGATCTTGGTGTCAATCGCAGACGCATGGAACAAATTCGTTTGGCTTTGCGCGATTTAAACGTTTGATTTTGTACCATCATCGGTAAGTATGT
>JANNFJ010000595.1:0-5122 GCA_031379725.1 Calothrix sp. OTE_75_metabat_31 | reverse complement strand
GCTTTGAGTTCCTCATCTGTAGCCAAGTTCATTTCAACCAGTTGACCTGCTAGCTTCTTGATGGGGTCACGGGCAAACCAAAAGTCTTTTTCTTCCTTGCTGCGTAACTCGTCGGGGTCGGCTAGCGAGTGCCCCCGGAAGCGATAGGTTAAAGCTTCGATTAAAGTGGGGCCTTCTCCGGCACGGGCACGACGCACGGCTTCTTTGCCAACGGCATACACTGCCAATACATCCATACCATCGACTTCTACACCTGCCATATTAAAAACGCTGGCTTTTTTATAGATTTCAGGGTCGGATGTGGCACGTTCGTGTGCCATGCCAATTGCCCATTTATTGTTCTCAACGACGAAGAGGAGGGGCAACTTCCATAAAGCAGCCATATTCAACGTCTCGAAAAATTGCCCGTTATTGGTAGCACCATCGCCGAAAAAGCAGGCGGTTACTTGGTCAGCACTGGTATCCCCCATAACTTCACGGCGATATTTACTTTGGAATGCTGCTCCTGCTGCAACTGGAATACCTTCCGCAATAAACGCATATCCACCGAGCATCCGATGTTCGGCAGAGAACATGTGCATCGAACCGCCGCGCCCTTTGCTGCAACCTGTGGCTTTACCAAATAGTTCTGCCATCACTTCGTTTGCCGGAACTCCAGCACTCAGGGCATGAACGTGGTCGCGGTAGGTACTGCTAACATAGTCTTCTCCAGGTCGCATGGCTTTGATGACACCGGATGATACAGCTTCTTGACCGTTGTAGAGGTGGACGAAGCCGAACATTTTACCTCTATAGTACATTTCGGCGCATTTGTCTTCAAACATGCGTCCGAGTACCATATCTTTGTATAGCATCAAACCTTCTTCCTTGGTGATTCCAAGTGAAGCAGCATCAAACTTAGGTAAAGTCCGTTCTTGAACCATTATTTTTTGAGTATCCCTGTAGTTAAACTTAAAAATTACCAGACGTTAGATATTTTTTCGATATATTGCTGACAACTTCGGCATTTATCCTAATTAAGTAGCTTGCCTTCTCACAGTCAGTGCCAGCACCGTGACGTTTGGCTATAGACTATCAATTAGGATAACAAGATTCTGCATATTGATTAACAATTTGAGAAAATGCCCTAAAACCCGCGAAAACTCTTAATCCTACGCTAGGTAATTGTAACCATTTTATCGTCATGATATAATCTGGTTCGCTTGTTACTAGCGCTAAATGGCAATCGCAGTGTATAATTCATCGCACAGCAGGAAAGTCACTCTTAGCTGGAGTTATTTTTATTTGTGCCGTTTTTCGCGGCAGTTAAGCGGGGCATACTTAGCTGTAGCTAATCCATAACCTGCTTTCCTATTTTAAAAGCACTTTTTAGCAAGCATTCAATGTGTCGCGTTTCCTGTGACAAAAAGAGCGTGAGGCAATGGTTAACTGATTGTATTTAGCACTGATGTCACATTCGTAAAGTGACATTAAAGTGTGAAATCAACTGGTTATTATTGCATGGTTTTAGATAGCTAGAATCCTTTAGGTGAAATATTAATGAACGTGCGGCAGAGGAAGTAGACTGTGCGAATTCCGCTAGATTACTACCGAATTTTGGGACTACCGTTGGCGGCAAGCGAGGAACAATTGCGGCAGGCGTACAGCGATCGCATTGTACAGCTGCCGCGACGCGAATACTCAATTGCGGCCATAGCGTCTCGGAAACAACTTATTGAAGAAGCTTACGTGGTTTTATCAAATCCGAAAGAACGCAAAGAATACGATCGAGTTTATGTAGCAAATGCTTACACCCCAGATAACGGCAATGTCGCTGTCGCGGTTGAAGACCGAGTTGCTACCACGGCGAATGCCGAAACTAATCTAAGTATAGAAATTGACCATCATGAATTTGTTGGTGCTTTATTAATTTTACAAGAGCTAGGCGAGTACGAGCAAGTACTTAAATTAGGTCGTCCGTACTTAGTTCATAAAAGTCAGAATGGAAGTAATAATAGCAACCGTCCAGATATCGAACTGGATGCTGTAGGTAGCGAACGTCCAGATGTTGTACTTACAGTCGCCCTTGCTTGCCTCGAACTCGGTCGAGAACAATGGCAACAAGGTAACTACGAAAACGCGGCTATTTCCTTAGAAACTGGCGAAGAACTACTTGCACGAGAAACCATGTTCCCCAGCGTTCGTGCGGAAATCCAAGCTGATTTATACCGCTTGCGACCCTATCGTATTCTGGAACTAATCGCCCTGCCTGAAGATAAAATAACCGAAAGGCGACGGGGGTTACAATTATTACAAGAAATTCTCGAAGACAGAAGTGGTATCGATGGTTCGCTTAACGACCAATCGGGGCTAAGTATTGATGATTTTCTGCGCTTTATTCAGCAACTGCGCCATTATCTGACCGTCACCGAACAACATAAGCTATTTGAAGCCGAAAGTAAACGTCCCTCTGCTGTTGCCACATATTTAGCTGTCTATGCTTTGATAGCACGCGGATTTACCCAACGTCAACCTGCTTTAATTCGTCAAGCCAAGCAAATGCTGACTCCATTGGCTAAACGTCAAGATGTCCACCTCGAACAATCGTTGTGTTATTTGCTTTTAGGGCAAACTCAAGAAGCAACCCGTGCATTAGAACTTAGTCAAGAATACGAAGCCTTAGCTTTTATCCGCGAAAACTCCCATGATTCACCTGACCTGCTGCCAGGTCTGTGTTTGTACAGTGAAAACTGGTTACAAAACGAAGTTTTTCCCCACTTCCGCGATTTAGCGACCCAAGCTGCTTTACTCAAAGATTATTTTGCGGATCAACAGGTGCAAGTATATTTAGAAGCTTTACCTGCCGACCGTGAGAATATTGCTAGCGATTGGAGTGGCATTAATTCTCAATCTAACAACAACTCCTACCCAAATCCTCGCGTTAATAATGCACCACCAAATTCTCGGTCGAATTATTACGACAGTCAAAAACAAGTAGGGGTGTCAGAAGCCCCAAATCAAAATCGCAGCGAATATTCCCAAGAAGTATCGTCAGCTTATGCTACGCCAACCAATCCCGCATCTGACAATGGTCATGTAGAAGCATCTTCTACAATTGCATCTAATGCCCAAAAAATAAATCGATCTACAACAAACCAAAGCGATTATGGGGCAGCAAATCCAACAGGACTTCAAAGACCGAAGCGACGCAAACCCCAACCATCCCTCAATTCGCCACACCCTGCAAACGAACAGCGCCCCATCAGGAGACGGCGGCAATCTAGTCGGACTTCACAGCCAAAAATCCGTTTGCTATTAAAAGTTTTAGCAACGCTTGGCGGCATATTAGTGTTTTGGTTAGTAATTAGCACTACCTTCGGTTGGGTAAGAAATTTATTTTCACCCGCACCCGGACTGCGAGGCGAACAATTATCAATACAGATTAATCAGCCGGTAGTTAACATTCCTGACAAAAGCAGTCTGCCGCAGTTTGCACAAGGCCCATTAACTAAAGAAACTGCTACGGCAGTTATTCAAGCATGGTTATCTGCAAAAGCTGCTTCTTTAGGCCCAAATCATGAAATTGATAGTTTGAATAAGGTTTTGACTGGTGCGGCGCTATCGTATTGGCGGGGAATTGTTTTACAAGTGAAATCAGATAGTTTATATCGTAAATACGAGCATCAGCTTTCAGATGTATCTATTGAGACTAGTGGTGACACTCAAAACCAAGCTTCAGTTGAGGCATCGGTGGCAGAAATTACCACTTATTACGAAAAAGAACTTGCCAAAAAAACAGACAAAGATAAAGTTCGGGTTAAATATGAATTTGTTCGTGTTGATGGGGCTTGGCACATCCGAGGTATTTCTCTCCTGAATAAAATTAGCTGAATTTTGAGTCATAAATCGACTAAGTTGTAGGTGGTTAGGAGTCAGTGGTCATTCTCGCCTCCCTATTTACTTAGTTTGATTATGTATGGTTGATACTTTATTTGAAGCTTATACACCCCTGATTGTTTGGACAGGGCTAGGATTACTAATATTTCGTTTTTTGCCTCAGTGGTTTCCGAAAATCTTAGGTCGCGCTCTTTACTGGGTTGGCGTACCCTTAGAATTAGTTGCTTTAGCGCGGCAAAACAGTTCGGTAAAATATGAAAATATCTTTAGCTCGTCATTTTTAGCACCAGTAATTACAGTTGGGACGTTAACTATTGGTGCGGTTGTAGCGATTTTATTTTTGTGGGGATGCAAACGGTTTCCTCTTTTTGACCTAAGTCCCACCAGCAAGGGCAGTTTTTGGCTGGCTACAGTGTTGGGAAATACGGGTTTTGTTGGGCTAGCGATCGCACCCTCTTTAGTCGATGCCGATGGATTAAATTTTGCTGTGATTTTCAGTATTACCCACAATGTAATTGGCCCCTATGGGTTAGGAGTTTTGATTTCTGGCTACTTTAGTCATACCAAATCACCAAATCGCTGGGTACAACTGCGGGATATTTTAACTGTTCCACCGTTGTGGGCATTCATCATCGGCACTTTAACAACCCAGGTAAAGTTACCAAATGCAATTGAGTCCGGACTTCAGCAGTCAGTCGGAATTGTGATTGCTTGTGCTTTTTTACTCACGGGTATTCGACTGGCACAACTCAAAGGGTGGCAAAGTTTGAAGCTGGCGATCGCACCCGCAATTATCCGAGTTTTTGTGATTCCTCTACTCGTGGGGATTGTAATTAGTTTGCTATTTGACCTATCGAGTTCGCAACGCTTGGCAATGGTCTTAATGTCAGGAATGCCCTCGGCTTTTGCTGGTTTGATTTTGGCAGAAGAATACAACCTCGACCGCGATTTGATTGCTAGTAGTATTTTCCTTTCGACTTTATTACTACTGTTCGTCCTTCCTCTGTGGATTGTGATATTTGGGTAATTCCTATCATTAATTTTGATAATTGTAGGTTAGCAGAATCCGGGTTTCTTAAAGAAACCCGGATTCTAGACCCCACGATAAGATTAATGTCATCATTTGATGACACTTTTGCCCATATCTCGCAAATCTTGGCTAAGATATCCGATAAATGTCATGAAAGCATCACAGTCCGATCCCCAAAAAACTAGTAAATCCGTCAAACCATATATATATATATAT
>JANNFJ010000233.1:0-5212 GCA_031379725.1 Calothrix sp. OTE_75_metabat_31 | reverse complement strand
CTTGATGGAATTCCAGTATTAATAAAAGACCATTCACGCACGACTGTTACAGCCATTCCAGTTATGACAGTCACGAATAATGGCAATGAAATTATAATTGCGATTTGCCGGTGATATTTGCGAAATGCACGATTCATGATATTTACTATATAAAATATACAAATAAATCTTGTAGCGCGGGCATTTTGCCTGCAATTACATCTTGCCCGCAATTACGAAAATCCTTAAAAACTTATGACTTAAGTCTTTGGTAAAGCTTTCACACTTTTTTCTAACGTTTGTAAAGCTGTAGAAACCTTTTCTTTACTCGGTTTAGAATCTTTGAGTGAATTTTCTACAGTATCCATATTTTTCTCAATTGCGTCATAATTACCTTTGAATTTGGCTTTAATGGGGTCTTCCATATTTTGCCAAATATCTTCAAATTCATCGTATTCTTTTTTCGCTGTTGCAAAATCTCCTTTATCAGCAGCAGCTTTAGTTCGGGAAACGACACCTAATAATCCTTGAACACCTTCACTTTTATTAGTTGCTGTACTTTGAGATGCTGCTGTTGCAGCGGTCGTTGCAGTGGGAGAAGCTTGACTCGAAGGTGTTTCGGCATTATTGCCGCATCCTGTAATAGTTATAAAGCTGAGGGTTGTGACAATAAGTAGTTGATGTAAACGGCTCATTCTATGTCCTTAAAAAATTTACTGCTGTAGTCGGCTTGATTATATAAATTATCATAAATCATTACATAAGCAAGTAATTTATCTTGAGAAATGAGAATCTCGATTTTATGAAAGCCGAGATTCTCTGGATGTTATCAATTATGAAAATTATGATAACTAGTACAAGATGGCGAAAATAAAGCTACTATTTAAAATGAGACAAAAGCCCATGAAATTATCTTTACTGCTTTTGCCTTAGTAATTTTTACTTTTAATTTAGCCTATTGTACTATAAGTAATTCTCACTTTTTCAGCACGACATTAAACGAGTTTAAATATCCGGCAATACTTTTTGTTAAAAACTTCTGCTGTTTTTTCGTAGTAATAACCATTACTTGATATAAGCGTCCTTCTGCAAAATACATGCGGCTTTTAGTAATTTTACCCCCAGCATTGACATACTCGATTTCGCGTCCTGGGTGTCCGTTAGTACTGCGGATTTCTTTTTGATTGACCAAATTACTTTTAGTCGTTTTTAATGCCATTTCTTGGGCATTCTTGAGTATTTCTTCGGGGTTTGCCATTTGCCCATAACTATCCGGAAAGTCGTTGAAAGCTATCACATAAGCAACTTCTTGCTTAGGAGGTTGGGCTATAAACATTTGGAGATTAATTTCTCCCATGAATGTTTTTTGGGTCTGGGATGTAATCTTTGGTTGCCCCGGCATTAAAACGCTAAAGCGTCCATCGGGGGCAGTAAATACCTTCCATTTAAATTTTGCCATTTGGGCAGCATCAATTTTGTTAGGTGGTACTACCCGACGGACTGAACGTGCTTCAACAGCGAATCCGGTAATAATAAAAGAAGCAGTGAGAAATGGCAGAAAACCCCGAATGTAATTTTTGATTTGAAACTGGCTAGAAGGTATAAATTTCATAGATTTGGCTGATTAGTGATGTGGATGTCACGTAGTTGCCAATCCGTTATAACCTAGTAGCGCAAATAGCAGCACCAATTAACCCAACTTGTTGGTTGAGGATGACATGTACGGGAATGTCTTCTAAGATGCTTCGCATTCGTCCTTTTTGGGAAAAGTACAATAAAAAATCACTGCGTTCGAGTAGGGGTAGAATTTTCGGTCCGATGCCGCCAGCAATATACAATCCCCCATAGGGTAGAAATTTCAAAGCCAGATTGCCAGCTTCTGCACCGTAAGCTTCAACAAATAATTGCATTGTTTGTTCGCTAAGGCGATCGCGTTCCTCTAATGCCGCCCCACCAATCGCCGCACCAGGGTCTACAGTCTTCTCCTGTCCTGCAAGTTGTTCCCAAGTACGGATGACTTGGGCTATATCGGGTGATTCGGTGGCAATTTTGCGATCGCGCAAAAATTGATAAATCGACACAATACCCAAACCGGATACAACCCTTTCCACCGAAACCCGTTGAATATCGTGTTTGTCGAGTAAATATTTTAATAGCTGAAATTCTAACTCAGTGCGGGGAGCAAAATCTACATGTCCTCCTTCGGACGGATAAACGTAGTAATCCTGCGCCTGCTTGATTAAAAACCCTTGTCCTAACCCCGTACCCGCACCAATGATTGCGATTGGGGCATCGGTATTGGGTTTCCCAACTTGCAAAGTATGAAAATCTTGAGCTTCTAAACCCAAAATACCGTAACCAACCGCTGCAAAGTCATTAATCAAAGAAATTTGACCAATCCCTAGTTCGTCCTGCAAGCGTTCAGTATCAAGATACCAAGCTAGATTCGTTAGTTTCGCAGTATTTTCAAACACAGGGCCAGCGATACCGAAACAAGCTTTTTGCGGTGTGGCAGAATTTGCTGAAGCTAAAAACTGCTTGACCATTGGCACCAAATCGATAAAGTCAGCACTGGTGTAATGGTCTTCGTGTACCGTGCGTAAAGACGACTTATCGGATGCATCAACCAACCGCAAAATAGTTTTTGTTCCGCCGATATCTCCCGCTAATAATAGAGTCATAAGTGATGATAGTCAGTGGCTAGTAGTTAGTAGTTAATTTGGTATCTCATTCAATTTTTTGAGATACCCCGATACAAACAATAGTAACTTTGAACTTTGTACCACAAATCCTGTCTTCTTAGCGACGAGAGGAGGTAACCAAGACGTAGTAACTTGTTTGAACAACCACCCACGAACTACCAACAATTAACTATTCCACAATTTATAACCAAAATTTAGTTAAACCGAATCATTTCTTCGACTTCGCTTAAGTGAGATGTATCTCCTTTGAGTTCAATCCACCATTCTGGATGCTGACGAACCACTTTAAACAGACTGCACAACCTAACTTTTTCTGCTGTGTAAATGTCACCTACAAGCCCCATGACAGCACCGTTTACCGATGCACCATGTGCGACCAAGAGTATATTTTCAGGCGAGTACTCGGTTGCCAAACATCTGGCAGTTTGTCCCGACCGTGCCCGGACTTGTGTTCGTGTTTCTGGATACTTAGCGGCAATTTGGGCTGTGTAACTGGTGTCAATACGCGGATAAAACTCTAATAACTCACGAACCAGGTGACGTTCGGGTTCAGAGTCCATCCATTCTGGATTTAACCATTCGCTTAACCCGGTTTCTAATTTTATCGGTAAATTCAGAACGTCTGCTACTGCATGGGCAGTCTGTACAGTTCGCAGGAACGGAGACGCAAAAATATGGTGAATTTTTTCGTCCTTGAGACGGTTTGCAAGTTGTTTTGCTTGCATGTGACCATCTTCTGACAAAGGTGGGTCATAACGACGTTCGGCAGTCAAAAACCAATCAGGGTTTACAAAGTCGAGACGGTTAGCGTGTCTAGCAATCCAGATAATTTGAGACATTTGGAGATTCCAAGCAAGTGCGATACTCGTTTTGAGCCGCTGTGTGATGCTCCGCAGGAAGTTGCATCATTGTAGACTAACTATAATCGCACATTGTTTCGTAATGTTACGCATTTCTACTATTGGATTTTCCTTTCCTCTTCCCTCTCACCTCCGGTTCTTGCTTCTTAGTAGGACTTACGCAAAAAATCGCCCAAACCCTCTTAACTCCGTGTTCTCTGTATCTGGAGTGGTCTATTATTCCGTAGCTTTCGCGTAAGTCCTGCTTACTTGGGAACCAGAAAATCCCGTAAATATATAAATATCCAAACTTACGCCAATAATCGATTTATTTCACTTTGCATTATTTTTTTTAGTTCCTGTGCTTGTTGATAATTAATTTGACGTTTGTTATCTAAATTATCAACATGATTTTTGCCGAATATAAGCTTTTGGACATAATAGCGCAAACGTTTTCTTGGACGCATTGCCCAAACACCCATCGAAGGAAAAAAGGCAAAAACAATCATTAACGGTGAAATTGGTAAAAATGGCAATCTGAAAAGCCGTTGGATTTTCCAAATATTGACAGCAAAAGGATTTAAATTTTCACTTCCGATGCAAATCACGGGGAGAATTGGAACTTGATAGCGCTGACTTAAGCTAATAAAACTGATATCAAAAGTTTGTAATTGATAACGGTTTCGCCAGCCTTTCTGTGGACCTTGCACTCCTTCGGGTGCATAAAGAATAGTCTTTTTCGCTTGGATTGCAGCTTCAAAAGTATTTACCTTAGCACATATACCACCTAACACATTCGACCATTTTGCTGGCAACCACCAAGCAACCCAAGGATGTGTATCTAAAATATTGGACGAATGTTGGTTAATCACAAGTTTTGATGTAATTAAGTCTCAACATTAAATTGTATATTTGTCAATAGCCATTTCGCTTCATACTCCAGACGGAGAATAATTGAACTGTAAATTATTCTAATGTGGATTTCACGGTCAATAAATATACATCGACGTAAGAGTATTCCAATTAAAAAAATATCTACCAATCAGGAGTCTTGTAAGATAGGTGTCTCGCCTGTCTTACAAATACACACAGACAGGCGAGACGCCCATCCTACGGATCATTTATTTCTGGGATTACTCTAATTAAATTAATTTAAACAGTTGGTTTATCTCAACTTAATTGACAAATTGACAAATTGTAAAATAATTCACAATTACGAAACTAACTACAATAGTGAGTTCTAAGTAATTTATTAGCCAAATCAGTTAGATATAGGTATCTCTGTATACAGGAAATATCTTGTTGCATCCCCCTAATGCCATTATGGCTTATGCAACAAATAAATAGTACGTAACAGGGTATATTTTGTACAGTAATGCAATGGGATACAAAATCCAAACTTTATTATATGGCTTCCGTGATGTACACACTTGACATCGGCTATTAGATGCTATTTAAATTTAACAAGTCGTGACGATTAGATGCCGGACTTCTTAGAGGATGTTTGAAAAGTCCTCTTGTTGGTAGCAAAACATTCTAGATCCCCCTAAATCCCCCGATAAGTTGGGGGACTTTGATTCCGGTTCCCCCCTTTTTAAGGGGAGCCACTTGCGTGCGGGGGTTCCCCCCGTTGAGCAATGTGGCGTGGGCTAGGGGGGATCAATAAGTGTCTAAAATCACAGCCAACCACTT